>JBDOMT010000354.1:0-12153 GCA_039831705.1 Pirellulales bacterium
CGCTTTGCCCGGTATCGAAGTACGCTTCCGTAGCCTAGTTCTACTGAAGTGATCGCCTGAAGACGAGGGTTTTTAGATCCCCGTAGGAGACAATAACCTAACGATAAATTTGTATTTGACGAAACTTGGGAGTCATGCACATGACCAATATCGATCGAAGAAATTTTCTTACCCCCACGGCGACAGGTACCGTTGCGACTGCCTTAAACTATTCCACCACTCCTGCGCGGGCTGCCGGTGCGAACGAACGGGTGACGCTGGCGATCATTGGTTGTGGTGGCCGTGCAACCAAAGGGCTAATGCAACAATTCAACGGCGGAGATTCGGAAATTGCGTACGTATGCGATCCGGATAGCCAGCATGTCGAACGGGCGGCTGCCATTGTGACCGCGGCGGGGAACCGTCCGGCTAAGCAAACCGCTGATTTGCGCCACGTTCTCGATGACCCTGCGGTTGACGGAGTTGTGATTGCCACTCCGGACCATTGGCATGCACCCGCTGCCATCATGGCCTGCGACGCGGGCAAGCATGTGTACGTTGAAAAGCCTTGTTCGCACAATTTGCGTGAAGGACGCCTGCTGGTAGAGGCGGCGCGGCGTAATCAGCGAGTCGTTCAACATGGCACCCAGAGTCGCAGTGCACAGCTCATTGCCGACGGGATACAAATGCTGCGTGAAGGTATCATCGGCGATGTGTTGGTTGCCAAGGCTTGGAATGTTCAACGTCGCGACGACATCGGCCGTGCACAACCCGGCAAACCGCCAGCCGAACTCGATTACGACCTATGGCTAGGGCCTGCAGCCTATTTGCCGTACCAATCGAATCGGTCGCATTACCGCTGGCATTGGTGGCACAACTACGGCACGGGCGACTTGGGGAATGATGGTGCGCATGAAATCGACTATGCGCGCTGGGGACTGGGCGTCGAGACTCATCCCTCGCGCATCAGCGGTTGGGGGGGGAAATTGTACTTCCGTGACGACCAACAGTTTCCCGACACACAGCAAATCGCCTTCGAATATCCCGGCAGTGGCAACGACGCACAAACGCGCATGCTCATTTGGGAAATGCGCATCTGGTCGACCAACTATCCCTACAACATCGACGCCGGAACTGAATTCTACGGCACCGACGGCAAGATGCTTCTGACCAAACGGGGCAAGTTGGAAGTGTTCGGACAGGGTGTGAAACGAATCAAGGCAGAACTGCAATCGAAAGCAACAACCCTCCTGCCGCATGCACGCGATTTCGTCGACGCCATTCGCAATAATCGCAAGCCGAACGCGGATATTGAAATCGGCCATCTCTCGGCATCGCTTTGCCACTTAGGAAACATTGCGACTCGAGTCGGTCGAACGCTGGAATTCGATCCGCAGACGGAACAGATCGCCGCTGACGACGAGGCCAACCGCATGCTTTCTCGCACCTATCGCAAGGAGGGCCACTGGGCGATTCCCAAAAACGTCTGATGTGGTCGACATGTCCGATGAACCGTTATGGTTTCCTTCTGACTTACCCCAGCGGATGTTAGCGCTGCTCAAGTGGTAGCGCTACCCGGGCTCGCGCCAGGTGCGAAGCATAGGTGCCCTGTATCATCTCCTGGACCCAGCGCAATTGTTTGCCGCTAGCAGACGGTTCACGGTTTTCCTCAACCGCCTGCAGCAGATCGAGCACTTGTTGACGCCGGCACCAGAGATCCTTGTCCGCAATGGCGTCCCATTCGGGAGTGGTGATCGGTAGCCACCGAAGTTATTGGGCCGGATTGAAAACTGGACCTTCGAACCACATGACATCACTACCGCTGCGGACCACGATAATGCCTTTACTCCCGTAAATTTCCAGACAAAAACGATCTCTTCCTCCTTGCAGTCCACGATGTGAATCGATGTACCCGTGCACCTGGTTGGGAAAGCCGTACATGGCGGCAAGACAATCGCCGGCGACCGAACCGATCGGTTCAGAGGCGGGATGGCCCCCGGTTTGTGTGACTTCTTGATCACCTTCCAGGATGTGGGCAAATACCCACTGTGGATTTCCAGCAAACAAGCACATAAGGTCCAGCAAGTGATAGCCCAATACCATCAAGTCCTCGCCACCACCGCGGTCATCATCCTTGCCGTTGGCGCGCATCCTTAACAGTTTGCCGATACGACCTTGGTTGAACATTTTGACCGCTTTGGCAATGGCCGGTGATGCACGAATAGAAACGGCAACGGCCAGTTTCACGTCACTCGAGTCACATGCTTCAATCATTCGGTCGGTCGAAGCGAGGTCCATCGCCAGCGGCTTTTCGCAGTAAATGTGTTTGCCCTGGTCGGCACATGTGACGACCAATTCCTCGTGCCGTTGGGCATGCCGTGGGCCGATGCTGACTAGATCGATCTTTTCCTCAGCAAGCATTTTCTTGTAGTCGCTGTAGAGTCGAGTCACTCCGGTCCGCTTGGCAGCCGCCTCCAAGCCTGCCCGATTGTCATCGGCCACGGCAACCAGTTCGACTCCTGGGATTCCCAGCAACGCGCGGTCCATCTGATGCCCGAATCCGCCGTGACCGGTCGAACCAATCGCGGCAGCCCGGTAAACTTTTTTTAGCGGGCTTGCTTTTGTAGAAGCCGCCTTTGCCACTGGTGGCACAACCGCGCCGAGTGCCGCTGAGCCAGCCAGCACGAATTGCGATTTTTCGAGAAACGTTCTACGATCGATTTTTTGCATGTATTCATTCCTGGTTGAAATGGAGCCCACGGGCAATGCACACGAGTCTATGAAAAAAGAACCCAAAAATCGAACAAATTATGCCCGTCCCTCAGACTGAGATCGGGTATTTCTCGGGATAAACCAAGTAAATTCCAACGCACTAGACACAGGGGGTAAGCAAGAGGTTAAAATGAGCGACGTCCCAAGCCTGGAGTCGATTGAGGTTCATCCATAAGAAAAATCCCTGATTAGTGCTCATTTTTTGCAAGGGAGTATTTTATGAGGCATGCCCAAAACCGACGTTTGTTTCATGCGATGTTATGCTTGATGTGCGGTTGTCTGCTGGTCAGCATTTGCCGCACGGCAACCGCTGTCGAGGAGTTACCGCTGCTGGTCTCGGAAGATTTTTCCAAAGGCATGGCTCGCTGGCAAACGACTGATCCAGACCCTGACGAACCCTTTTGGAAAGTTGTGGAACTGTCAGGCCAAGACGGCACCAATCGTGTGCTACGCGTCACAGGCAAAAGCAATTACGAGCCGCCATATCGCAGCCCGCACAGCATGGCTCTTTTGAAGGAGGTAGTCGTTGGCGATTTTGAACTGTCCGTCCGTATACAAAGCACGGACCATGCTTCCGGCGACCACCGCGATATGTGTCTCTTCTGGGGCTATCAAAATCCGGCAAATTTCTATTACGTCCATTTCGGAGCTAAGGCTGATCCACGCGCATGCCAGATATTCATCGTCAACGATGCCGCACGCACGAAGATCACCATCGATGAGGCGACCGGCACACCGTGGACCAAAGGTTGGCACGACGTCAAGATTGTACGAAGCGTCGCAGACGGCAAGGTAAAAGTCTACTTCGACGACATGAAAACACCGCTGATGACAGCTCGCGACAAGACCTTTACTTGGGGACAAATTGGTGTGGGCACATTCGACAACCACGGCAACTTCGACGACCTTAAGTTGTTTGGCGTCGAGGTCAAAAAATAGTCCAATTAGAAGATAAGCTTCCATCTACAGAAACTTGTTTACCGTACCCCCGTGACCAAAACAACCATGCGATTCCTCACCTTCACCCTCCTCCTCCTGGCATCCACTGCCCACGCCAACGATCAACTCGGCCTTCGCGCCCCTCCAGGGTTTGAAATCACCCTCTACGCTGACGACCATCTCGCCAGTGACATCTACAGCCTCACGGTCGACAGCCTCGGCCGCGTGGTTGTCTCCGGCCGAAACTATGTCCGCATCTTGCTCGACACCGACGCCGACGGCATCGCCGACAGCGCCAAACTATTCGTCAATGGGCCCAAATCCGGCGCCCAAGGCATGACGTTCGTCGGTCGCGATCTCCTCTGCAGCGGCGACCAGGGACTCCTTCGCTACAGCGACTGCAATGCCGACGACCGTGCCGACGGCCCGCCTGAACTGCTTCTTGCAGCCAAAGCTGGCGGCGAACACAACCTCCACGCCATCCGTCAGGGTCCCGACGGTTACTTCTACCTCATGGCGGGCAATCAATCCGACATCACCGCCCAATACGCCACTCTCCCCTCCTCACCGGTAAAAAACCCTCTCGCTGGCACCCTGCTCCGTATCACACCCGACTTCAAAGATACCGAAATCCTCGCCCACGGTTTTCGTAACGCCTACGATTTCGATTTCCACCCGCTGGGCGACCTATTTACTTACGATAGTGACGGCGAACGCGATGTCTCGCTCCCCTGGTATCGCCCCACCCGTGTCTTCCATGTCTTGCCTGGCTCCCACGCCGGTTGGTTTAGCCGACACTGGAAACGGCCCCACTACTTCTTCGACATGCCCCCAGTTGTCGCCGCCTTCGGCCGCGGCTCCCCCACCGGCGTCGTCTGCTACCGCCACCATCAGTTTCCAAAAAAATATCAAGACGCCCTCTTCGTCCTCGATTGGACTTACGGTCGTGTCATGGCCTTGCCACTCACTCCTAACGGTAGCGCATGGAAAACTGAGCCCGAAAAATTCATCTCCGCCGTCGGCCAACACGGCTTTGCTCCCACCGATGCGGCCGTCGGTCCCGACGGTTCGCTCTACATCAGCGTCGGCGGCCGCGGCACTCGTGGTGGCGTCTACCGCATCAGTTGGCAACAAGCCAATCTGGCAACCGAAACGTCAGACAACCTCACGAATTGCCTCGCAGCTCCCCAGCCTCTCAGCAGTTGGTCGCGAAACAGGTGGGAGCCGCTGGCCGAACAGCTGGGTGAAAAAACTCTCCGCCACGCCGCCCTCGAAACTGGCCGCCCTACAGCTGAGCGTATCCGCGCGGTCGAAATCCTCACAGAAATATTCTCTGGCCTCGACGCCAATACTGCGAACCAACTCACCCAGGACAATTCCTCCCAACTCCGCGCCCGTGTCGCCTGGTCCCTCGGCCGCACGCTTTCCAATCCACACAGCCATCGGTTACTCGACAAATTACTCCAAGATCAGCACCCGATGGTGCTGCGTCAAGCATTGGAAACCTTAGTCGGCCAGCCGCACTCTATGGTCGACCAACATGCCAAAGCTCTATCACAACTATTAGCCCACGACGATGCCACCATCCGACAAACGGTTGCCAGAGCGACTGTTTATTCAAGAAAGTCACTACCTTCTACTGAAAAAAACGCTCACAGAACCCGCGCCTTGATTGCATCCTTCCGAAGAGAAAAATTTTCGCAAAGCAGGTTTTCCACTATCCTGAAGCTGTTTGGGAATGATCACTCGGCCTCGGTCAATCGCGATGCCGTCCGTGCTGCACAAATGGCCCTCGGCAACGTCGGCCCGGGTGCAAGCGTGGTCCCGGTTGTTCCAGTCTTCGAAGGCTACACCAGCCGAGACGGTGCAAAAGCAAACCAGCGCATTAAAACCCTATTGCTCGATACCATTACCCCCTTCTACCCGGCTGACCATAAAGGGCTGAACCACGAACTCGGCCGCCTGATCGCGATGATCGCACCCAACGAACCGCAAGTCTTCAATAAAGTCCTCAATCAAATCACCGACACCTCCCACCCCGTAGAAGACATCCACCACCTGATCATTCTCGCCCGCCTGCCGGTCCAGCGCACCCTCGAGCAGCGCAATAAAATCGCCCTTGCCGTCGTCTCACTTGAAGCCAAAATCGAAACCGCCAACTTAAATCGCGATTCCAACTGGGATGACCGCATCTCCGAAATGGTTGCCGCCCAGGTCGAGCTCGACCCAGAGCTTCCCACCGCCCTGCTCACCCAACCCCAACTAGGTGCGCCGGGTCACACGCCGCTGGTGCAATCCTTCGAAGGTGAACAACTCGAACATGCCGTAGACAAATTCATAGCCCGCATCCACGCAGACCCCGACTACCCCATCAGCCCCGATGTTGTCCGCCTCCTCAGCCGTTCACAGCGACCAGAAGTAAAATCACTACTGCGCAATCATGTCGATCAGTACGCTATCCGCTCCACCATCCTATCTATCCTCGCCGCCGACCCAGATACGCAAGACCGCGCGCTCTTTGTCACCGGCCTCGACTACGACGACGTCGGCATTCTCAGTGAACTGGCATCCGCCCTCCAGTCACTTCCCCCCAGCACCGATCCCACAGAAATCGTCACCCTCGTCCGTACTCTCCGCCGCCTCGCCCCCACACCCGAACAACGGACCCTCCAAGACGCCCTCGTCCGCCTCCTTCGCAGCGCCACCCACCAATCCTTCGGTTACGAATTTGATCAGCCACCCAGCAACCGCCAAGCCATGGCCATCAACGGTTGGACCACCTGGGCCCATCAGAACTTCCCCGATCAGTGGGCCCAACAAGTCGCCCCGCCCACACAAACTGCCGAGCAAATGACAAAGCTACTCGCGGAAATCGACTGGCAAGCCGGCAATCCAGAGCGGGGTAAAACCCTTTTCAACAAGCGTTCTTGCGGCCAATGCCACAGCGGCCGCAGCTCCCTCGGCCCGGATCTGGCCGGCGTCACCGCCCGCTTCTCCCGCCATGACCTCTTCAACGCCATCATCAACCCCAACCATGACGTATCTCCTCGCTACCAAACCACGCTCATCGTCACCGAAGACGGCCGCACCCACACTGGCCGAATCATCTACGGCTCCGTCGATGGCCTCGTCTTCCGCACCAGCACCAACACAACCTTGCGCATCAACACCCCCCAAATCGCCGAACAACGTTACCTAAATACATCCCTGATGCCCACCGGCCTACTCAACGATTTACCCTCGGAAGATTTGGCCGACCTTTACACATTTTTACGCACACTGGGCAGCGAAGAACCGGCCCCATAAGCAACCCGTTGTTTCATTAGGGTTGTCGATGAAAATATCGTACCGGTTATTCAGGATCCGCTCATTGTCGAAAGGAAGATGACACAACCGCGTGTCGGTGCAACAGAAAGACCATCATGCACAGCATCAGCATGAATCCTGTCGCCGGCTCGGGGATTGCCGTTGAGGCTGCTCCGGCGGCACCTGGGGGTGTGAAATCAATCAGCAACACCGGTGGTTCTAGTTGCGGTTCACACAAAGGAGGAAATGGCGCAGGAAAAGTACAGAAGCTCACCGCATCTCGGCCGCCTGGGAAAAAGACGTCTTCACCTGGCAAATGTCCTAAGTTGCTGTAGTTCTGCTCCCACGAGGCCAGCCAGTGCGCACGATCCATCAAATGATTTTGGTTATTGACTGGGACGGATAAATCGCCCCGTTGCCACTTCAAAAAATCATGTCCGTCTCGGTCATCATCACTATCGTAGTCGCCATTAGGGTCCTCGACGAACATCGGATCGATCATGAAGACCATGGAATGATTGGGAGCCCAGCCTGCCAGATCGGTGAGTTGCTGTAGAATCGGTGACAAGTCAGGCGTGCGCTGGTCGGGACCGGCGGCGCCAATAATATCATCGTAATCACCCAGATCCGCCACTCCATTCCCATTCACATCGCCGGTGGTCCAAGTAGGAATGTCCTGCCAATGAACTGGCGCCGTCACGTTGGAGATGTCGGACCCTACGCCGCCCATCGGTCCTTGTCCCTGATTACAAAGCCCTCCCACGCATTGACCACCCGTGAGGTCGGTCAGTGTGTAAAGAGTAGACGGTACGCATTGATTGTTGGATAAACAAGTGCTTAAGCGAGGCAAATCCACCGGGTCTGAATCGAGCAAACCGTAAATGGATACGGCTGCCTCAAGCGGCGCGAACGTTCCAATTTCAGGATCATTGTCGGGTATCCAGATCGTACTATCACCTGCATGCACGGTGAACTGAATATTGGCACTGTTGATGGTCGATCCGGCAGGGATGTCGATGTTTCGAAACAGCAGCGCGATTCTCTGTGATACATCGACAGGCTCATCGGAATAACCAACCGTGTTGCGTGTCCCCAGGTCGATCGCGATGTCGCCCTTTTGCACCTGGCCGTTTCTATGGATTCCTCCCCATTCCTGCTCAGCGATATCTTCGACATCTTGATTGATTCTCATATGTATTTCGAGCGTATCAGCGTAGGCCGGCGCCAGCAACAAAGCAGTCACGTGAACGGTAGTCAGCGTGAAAAAGAGCCTGGAGGCGAACATGGCAGTTTAACCTTTTTAGAAACGGGTAATAACTCTCGGAGTTGAGCTGCTGCAACAGTTCACTAAATGTCGACCTGTCAGACACGCTGAGGGTCTGTTTCGGACTGCGCGCGTCTTCCAAATAGGTGATTCGATAGGTGCGTCCTCGGCCCCGTTTTGGGCATTGGCCATCAGTCCAGTCGGAAATCAACAGCGAACCGTCGCGATCGACGATAAGATCGGTCGGTTTAAAACCGTAAGGATCCCGACAATTGAGCTCGTCACCAACAGCTGACGGCAGCTGAGAATCATAAGTCGATTACGCTACCATCTTGTTGCGACGCAAGAGCATAGGTACCATGCCGATGAGCAGTATGATCCCCGTTGCCGGTTCGGGCACCACCACATTCGCGGCGGCTGTCAACGACGGAGGATTCCAGGCACCAAGTAGGATACCCAGGTCAAGGCCGTCTACGGGCACAACCCCGTTGAGCTCACCCTGGCTAGGCGTCACGTTCTGCCCCCAATTCCCAAGTTGGATACCCAGGTCCAAACCGTCGACAAATGAGTCGCCATTGAGATCTGGGGTGATAACCCCTGGAAGTGTGAAATCAATTGTCAGCGAGGGTGCTGTTGCCACGATACCCAGGTCGGGAAAACCTTCGCATCGGTTTTCCGAGGGCCCACAGTTAAGGGCGACTGCGGTCCGGTTGCCACGGGCGTAGCCGAGGTCTTCCTCCGTAATTTCGTCCTCGCCGAGGTGCATCGGATCAATCAGGAAGGAGATAGCGTTGTTAGCCGCCCATTCCGGAAGATCGACGATTTGCTGGACGATCGATGCCAGATTTGGTGAGAGTTGGTCGGGGCCTGCAGCACCGGGAATGGCCAGCCAATCTTCTGGATCCGCTACCTCATCTCCATTCACATCGCCGGTCGACCAGGTAGGAATGTCTATCCAGTGAACCGGCTCCGTTACGTTCAATATGTCAGGCCCAACACCACCCATCGGCCCTTGTCCTCCGCCACAAGTTCCCGCGCATTGACCACCCGTAATATCTGTCAGTGTATAAATTGTAGACTTGATGGCCTGACTGCCCACAGTAATGCTTTGGCTGGGCAAAGGTGGCGCGTTCGCTGGGGTGACTGGATCCAGGTATCCGTAAAATGAAATGGATGCCACGAGTGGTGCGAGTGTTCCAATCTCAGGATCATTGTCTGGAGTGAAGATGGTCTTGTCCGGTTCATCATCCGCCATGAACTGAATGTGGGCGCTGTTGATCGTTGAACCAGCAGGAATGTTGATGTTCAGATACCGTAACCCGACTCTCTGCGGGGTATCGATCTCGTCGCTGTAACCCAAAGTGCGTTCAAACCCCAGCTCCAGATCGCTGCTGCCTCTCCTCACTATACCGGGATCATGGGATCCGCCCCATTCCATCTCTGCTTCGTTATCGGTGATACCTTCGAGCATGATGGTAATTAAATCGGCGTTGGCCGTAGTCAGTATAGCAGTCGCCCAAACAGCAACCGACAGGATCAAGAACCTGGAAGTAAACATGGTTGTATATGTCCTTTCTAGGGAAATTGGAAACACCTGGCAAAACGACACTACACGGAAACCACGGCTCAAGCTGTGGAGATGCTGCTCGTCTCACCTCGACTATTTTTTAGTACACCGTTTCTAAGCACTTCGGAATTTTAACATGACCAGCAGAAAAGTACGAGAGAAATGAAATAAAATGAAGCCGCCCAGCAGTACCTCCTGCTATTTGATACTCGTAACTTTTGTTCAAACATTGCATAACAAAAATAGGCCCCCAAGGCCATTGCCCCGGAGACCCAGTGATAACTTGCTGCATTGAGTAACACAGAGCCCTGGGCACTGCTTTACCCTATGAAGCCATACCTGATGGATTGCTTGGAACTGCTTCCTAAGGACCACCTCCTAAACTGAGCACCCTCAGATTTAGCTACGCCGCCGTCTAACCGCCAGCAGACTCATCAGTCCCAGCGATACGATGGCCAACGAAGTAGGTTCAGGTATAAATTCAATATGCAACAGCGGTCCTGTAATCGACGTGGGCGGGTCACCGGAATCGCCGCTATTCCAACTATTGGCAGTTCGATTGACTTCTACCTCGCTCTGCGGCGCGAGAACTGCCATCAACGCTAACGCGTTGCCGGAGGCCCAGCCACCCTGATCAACAATTTCTTGGATGATCGCCGACAAGTCTGGCGTGCGGGCTTCTGGTATCTCTTGGAAAAGATTTGTTGGAAAAGGAGCGTCACATGCGGCGTTAGTACACTCTATCGCAGACCACCTGTCAACGGTCCAATCGACCAGCGCTGTAGTTTCGGGTCGGTCAGTAATTTCATTCGCGGTGGTCGGGCCTTTGTCGGCGTAGGTTGCCGCATCAACGCTCAATTCACCCGTGATCCTTAGAATCATTTCGGGGGACGGAAGAGCGATGATAGAATTGGGAAAGTCTGAAAAATCGTAGACGATATCTTTGTCTGCTTCATTCACGGCAAACTGAATGTAAGCACTGGTGATCGTGGCACCTGCGGGGATGTTGATGTCCAACCAGCGCATCCCGCTGATCTGCTGCCCATTGCCTGGGTCTTCTCCCCCTGTACCCTCAGGAAATGGACGGTTCTTGCCCAGTTCCAAGTCGCTGCTGCCGTTGCCTTCCATCCATCGAAATTCGGTAAGAGTCAACGCGTCGGGTGGACACGTATCGCCGTCCGCACATTCATCGTCTGCGTACCACAGATGTTGTTCGGCGTCGTCATCAGAAGCTTGAACTCTCCTCTCAACCACCCCGGCGGTGGCTTGAGAAACGTATGTCGCGAAAGCTACTGCCGCAATGGCCAACGTCATTCTTAAAAAGCATTTGTTCACTCGCATTAGTCCGACCCTCTCTTTTCTTTGTTAAAACCAGTTGAAACTCAAGAACAAACTAATATGCCTAACTTACAGCAACAAACCAACATCGACAACTACCGAAGGGCGCGAAAAAAAAACTCGGAGTTAGCATTTCCATCCCCACAATAATATCCCTCGCATGTGAGTCGTTGCCTCAACCGCTTGACTGACCCCCCATTCATGTTTGGAAAAACAGTACATTCCACTGCACTGTATCTTCATGCTCATTGGATCGAGTGTCAAGAAAACTATATTTATTTTTTCCCTCTATTTTGCACTTTATAACACGAGCGTGGCCCCCATTAAATCAGTGAGGGGTGAATCCGCAAAGGTAAATGTCCATTTACCTTTCAGATGCCCGTGGGCTTGCGCTCAGCCTCTGCGAATATGAATCCGAATGCGACTCTGTCATCCGTCAATCGTCTATGGACTGTTTCCAGCCTTCAGTCTGGCTTATATTGATGACGAACTGATTCTCTTTTTCCGCCTCGACCTTGAGTAAGTACTTCTTTGGCGACTGGCAAATTATACGGACCTCTTTGCCGCGAATCTCGAGGTCGGTCACGATCGTCACGCGATAACTTCCTGGAGCGGATCCAGCTCGTTTTATGGTCTTTAAAGCGTAGGTGCCATCACTCTTAATCTGACCATCCGCCTTAGAGTGATGATCGACCGGGGAAAATATCACGTTTCCTCCCGTCAGGGGCGTGCCGTTGTACTGAACCACACCCTGAACCGTGGCAAGTTCCAGTCCTTGGCCGCAACCTTGACATGCGGTCAACAGTGCCGAACCCAGTAATAACAGCAAAAATCGCATCATGAAATAGTACCTGTGCATTAACTAGTCCCCGATCAAGCGAATAAAGAGCGTAAGTTCTACTTGTTTTTGGAATCGAGCTTAATGCGCACCGAAATCGTATGGCATCGCGTATCGCCTCTTTGTTCGCTTGAGAATAATTGGTCGGTT
>JBDOMT010000244.1:0-12058 GCA_039831705.1 Pirellulales bacterium
TTTCAATCACGCAGGAGGAGCGTAATTTGCAAATCACTTGCCTGACCCGTACGAAGCAAAATCTGCTAAGATGAAATTAGCCGATATTGAATTCTGGACGTGCAGAAAAGGAGTAATATGATTAAAGAATTAGTAGAATTTCAAAGTATATTTCGAAATAAATTTCGATCTCATGACGAAATGATCTCTCTTCAGAACCGAAAACTTCGATCAGTTATTCGCCATGCCTATGAGAATGTGCCTTATTACACTTCTTTATTCGATAAGGAAAGTATTAAGCCTGGAGACGTACGAACGGTAGAAGACCTCCAGTTAATTCCGACGAGTACGAAAGAGGATTTTATTGCAGCTGGGTGTGAAAGGACTGTAACGAAGGATACTTACCTGCCCACTTGTACCACGAGGAAAACAAGCGGTTCTTCTGGGAAACCGTTTACTATATATTTGAGTAAAGGTGATTCCATTCGGCGGCGCCTTATTTTATTTCGTTCGCTTAGGCACATTGGATTTCGAGTCCGTGATCGATTAGCGGTTTTAGGCGGGAGACAGCCCGAACCAATTCGGTTTCACCAGCGTCTTGGTTTTTTCCGCAGCTTAATTCTACCGCCGACTCTGCCCGTGGACAAACAACGTGAGCAATTGGAACGTTTTAATCCGACGGTGCTTTGGGCATATCCAACTGCTTTGAGGAAATTACTCCACTCCATAAATTTCCGTTTAGGAGACATTATACAACCTAGAATACTGATCACTGCGGGTGAAGTATTTGACGAAGTATTGCGAAAAAGTTTTCTTGAGAATCTTGATATAGAAGTATTTAATCTATACGGTGCCCAGGAATTTGGATTAACCGCATTCGAATGCATGAACCATAGTGGACTTCATGTACTCAGTGATCACGTAATTCAGGAATGTTGTACGGATGAAATAGATTCTTCACCTCATCCTCCAGGCGTTGCAATTATCACAACTTTAAATGCTTATGTAATGCCATTTATTCGGTATCGTGTCGGAGACGTTTTTCACTATACCAATAAAAAGTGCACTTGCGCAATGACCTCTCCGCTCATTTGTGCACCGAGTGGTAGGGAAAAAGATCGAATCATACTTCCGAGTGGTAAGGTTTTGTACCCAGGTGACTTCAAGGTCCTCAGTGAATTCCCCAGTATCGATCAATTTCGACTGATACAGCAATCTTCAGCCAAATTCTTACTTCAGCTTGTAACGGACATAAAACCAGACGATGAGACCATCAGCAAAATACGATCTCGGGTTTCAAAATTCCTTGAGGATCCAGTAGAACTAGATATTCGATTCGTCAACTTTATAATTGACGAAGATCTGAAATTTAAGATCTTCGTTCCAAATATCTTATAACAGCGAAATGTCCTTTCCAAGTTTGGGTTGAGCCGAGGACCATGTTGCATATGGACGAACAGTTATAGGGTATGCTTATTCTTATTTTGGGATAAAAACGTATGCTAGATCGACTCTATACCCACCTACCCATGGCTGTTGAGAATTTCCTAAAAACATGCTATCCATATTTTCTGCCATTAGTGAACCTAAGGATTCCGATTAGATTGATTCGTGGCCGAAGTTGCAATAATGAGGATGTTAAGATGCTTGTAGCAGGAAATCGGCAAAGTTGTGATTTTTTGATTCAGCGTTTTTTTAGGGGTGAAATGAATGAGAATCATTTAAAGAGTGTGCCGCTTCCACTCTTAAATGCTACCCTCAAACAATTAGGAAGATCTGTAGACCTTACGGTGGCAAGGGTTGACTGCTTTTCAGCTGGTCTTTTTTTTGACGCAGATTACTTCAATATTCCTGAGTGGGTTGGAACAAATTTACGTTTGCCAAAGAAATCTGCCGGTTTGTTTAAGGTAAATCGGAGTTTGAAAAGTGATTTCAATAAAATTCAAAATGAGGGCCTGTCCCATACCATCTCGCATGATGTTTCTGAACTGGACCTTGTAGGGATTCGAATTCCTATCATTGAACGCTGGCCCTGCTGCAACACATGATCGACCAACGAAGAAACATCGACTGGCCGACGCTTGCTAAACAACTACCAGAAGATTGCCCCGAATCACTTCGTGAAGTATTACGGAAATGTTTACAACCTTGTCCGGACGATCGATATGAATAGGCGGAGGAACTTTCCCGAAAATTACGAATTTGTCTGAACGACCATTGCTGGCAGTTACTCCATCCACAACAGAAAATTCTCACTAGCGGGATCATGCGATGGCCTCTCGTCTGGTTGGTGCTGGCGGGGTTGATTCCCAATGCATTGGCCGGCTGGTTCAACCTGCAGTACAACCGTATCGCGATCATCGATCCGCTGCCAGAAATTATGGACCGTTTTGAGAAGGTCTACTGGACGATCAACTGCATCACGTTTCCGCTCGGGTTGGCGATCATCTTATGGGCTGCGCGACGAACACAGTGACAGTTAAGCCAAGACGATTCCAAAACTGCCATCCCTATCGCGGCCAGGCGATTGCTTCTGTTCGGCTGTTTCGTGACGATCGTGACGATCCTGCTGTGGCTAATTTCCGGGCTGATGTTTCCCGCCGCTCTCGACTGGGGAGATTCTCTCGGAGCGCCTCCCACTTTTTACACACACTTCTTTTTGTCCCTAGCAATCTGTGGTTTGATGGCCTCGGTTTATCCCTATTTTATTCTGACACTACTGGCCGTTCATTGGTATTTGCCAGCACTGATTCGCGCACAAATTCTTACTGGTCCTGCACGGGCCGACCTGCAAACCGTACGAAAATTGAATCGCCTCTACCTGGCACTGACTGCACTAGTACCCATGCTGGCGATCTGGCTGGTGTTGATGTTCCGCTCCGAACAAAGCTGGGTACCGATGGCCGCCAGCGCTGTGGATGTGTTGGGATTATTAGTGATGTTTACATTGGAACGGATCATCGATCGCGATCTGACCGCCTTGGATCACTTGGCTTAAAACGAGGTGAGTTCAGACCTAGGGTGTTCAGGAGAACTACAAGATTAAAAAATTGAATAGAAATTGATTAGAAAAGGTCAAGCTACAGAGGACACCGAGAACTCAGAGTACTGTAAAAAAGGATTCTCGGTGTCCTCGGTGGCTTATCTTTTTGAATTATTCGACTTTGCAGTTCTCCTGCCTTGGGTGTTGGGAAGGATTGTTTCGAGGCCAAGGATAGGTTAATATCATTACCAGCCAGTTATCGGGACTCGTAGCTATGCGAAAGACTTCATCACATGAGTAACCGACAGGTAATCACGACCGCTCTCGTTGTCTGCTTCGCCGTTTCAACCGTAGCTGCGCAAACATCCGACGACGTGAACGACCTGGTAGCGAAATTGGAGTCGCCCGAGGCACCTATTCGACGCGACGCAGCACGCACCTTGTCCCGCATCGGCGATCGGGCACAACCTGCGGTGATCGGGCTCGCGAAAGCTCTTGGTGACAAGGATCGTCAGGTGTGTGCTCACGCGTTGGAGGCCCTAAAGCAGCTTGGCCCGCTAGCCGAGAACGCCGTTCCACAGCTCATCGGCGCTCTTGAGCATCGAGATGCCCAAGTGCGATTTCGGGCGGCTTACGTACTTGGCATAATTGGACCAACGGCCATACCGGCACTGATCAAGGCACTCCAAAGCGACTCCGTACAACAACGATTGGGGGCAGCGAGGGCACTTGCCGAGATAGGGCCAGACGCGCGCGTCGCCATCGAAGTTCTGATCAAGACGCTTGCAGATGACGAGGCGTCGGTGCGCGACGAAGCAGCCCGCGCCCTCGGGTACATCGGTGCAGAGAGCGTCGAACATTTGCTTGAAACACTGCCATCGGAAGATGCCAACGTCAGATGCGGAGCCCTGCGCGTCTTTGAGGTCGTCGGCCCCGACGCAAAGGCAGCAATACCTACAATCAAGAAGCTTGTCGACGACGACGAACCGACGGTACGGATTTGTGCGGCCCGAGCTCTCGCCTTTGTTGGTGTCGCGCCCACCGAGTTGGTGCCGGTGCTCGGAGCACTACTAGCCGATGCAAACGACGACGTTAACCATACGGCCAGCGAACTGTTCTTGCTCGTCCGACCGCCAGAGGCGACCGTCTCGCATCTTACCCAACTCGTTGAAGCCGAAGACTTGGGTCCGGCCGTCCGAGCCGCGCATCTTCTGGGTAGACTTGGCGTGGTGGCTAAGACTTCGGTTCCAGCGCTCGTGCGAGCTACTGCGCTCCTTGGCGAACAAGACTCCGCTGCAGTACTACCACGGGCACTCGGTGCTATGGGGCCATCTGCAGTGCACGGCATCCTAGCGGAACTTTCTGAAAACGACTACTCGGAGTTCGTGTTGCGCAGATTCGTCGACACCATGCAGATGGTCGGTCCAGAGGCCATACCGCAGCTAGTTAACGCATTAAATTCTCCTGAACCGCAAGTTCGATCTGTTGCAGCGCTGACACTGGGAAAGATCGGAGCGTCTGCGGTCGACGCAATACCAAAACTAATCGCGCTACTTGAAGATCAAAACGTGCTAGTTCGAGCGCACGCTGCCGAAGCGGTTGGCAGTTTCGGCTCGTTAGCCGGTGAGGCGACATCGGTATTAGCCAAATCACTCGACGACATCGACCCGCGCGTACGTGCGGCAACAGTCATGGCCTTGGGAGAAACAATCACCGATCATGTCACTCGCGCACCGCTGTTTGTGAATGCGCTCAGCGATGAACAGGCAAACGTTCGGTTGGCGGCTGTGTCGGTCATCGGAAAATTTGAGGAACTCGCGTCAACTACCGTCGACGCTCTTATTATCGCCTTGAGCGATCAGGATGACCAGGTTCGAGCCGGCGCTGCAATGGGATTGGCTGCAGCTGGCGCAGATGGAGCGGCGGGTGGACCAAACTTGATTGGATGCCTGCAAGATCCTGTCGTGGCGGTTCGTGCAAACGCTGCTCAGGCTCTCGGCGTAATTGGCGAGACGAATCCAATGCGGTTGGATGCTTTAGTAGCCGCGTTTAATGACAATTCATTCGAAGTGAGGCAACAGGCAGTGCTGTCACTTCGTCAGCTAGGCCCTGCGGCAAATCCCGTGGTGCCGCAATTGGTCGAGGCACTCAAACACGAAGATAGCGACTTTCGCATTCTTGTCATCGAGTCGTTTCGACCGATCGTAAGTAATGCCGACGAGCTGTTGATTCCTTTATTACAGGCAACACACGATTCAGATCGCGAAGTGAAGCGCACCGCGGCATACGAAATCGGCGAAATCGGGTCGGCAGCGCAAGACGCCCTTCCGCGATTGTTCGTGATGATCGAAGATGACGACGATCGCTACGCAGCCAGAGCCGCCGTCGCAAAAATCGGCCCACGGGATGTGACCCTACTAATCGAAAAGATGAAAAACGAGAACCCGTTCGTGAGAAGGACGGCATGCGACGCCATGAATAACCTCGGCGCCGATGCAATGCCCGCGCTGGCTTTTCTGCAGGAGCGTCTGGAAGACGAGCAGCTTCGCCAACAAGCGAAAGAAGGAGGAGACTATCGGATTCGCCGATGTATTGTAGAAACGGTCAAAAAACTGACCCAGAGGGACAAAGCGAAATGATCAGGACGAGTGCGGCAAGCGTACGTTGAGCTGATCGAGGGGCCCAGTGCTGTCGCCGAACTGTTTGACCTGTGCACCTACTCGATTAAGTAATGATACGTAGAGATTGGCTAGTGGTGTCTCTTGCGTATACCTCACATGGCGTCCAGAATCGAGGGTTCCGCCGCCACCACCAGCAAGCAGGATGGGGAGATTGTCGTGATTGTGCTTGTTGCCGTCGCTGATCCCACTGCCGTAAACAATCATGCACTGGTCGAGCAACGTGCCTTCGCCTTCGGGGATAGCCTGCAATCGACCGAGCAAGTAGGCGAACTGCTCGATCTGAAAGCGATTGATCTTGGCGATTTTGGCCTGTTTTTTGAGATCACCACCGTGGTGTGAAAGCTCATGATGCCCTTCGGGGACACCAATAAAACGATAATTTCGGTTACTCCCCGCGTTGCTGAACATGAAGCTGGACACCCGGGTTACATCGCCCTGAAATGCCAGCACCATCATGTCGCTCATCAGTCGGAGATGTTCGCGATAAGTATCAGGAACGCCGGCGGGCGGAGCCGTAACACCCGCGGGCATTGGTCGCCGTGGTCGGGCTTCTTCCGCTTCGAGTTGGCGTTCGACCTCGCGAATGCCGGTAAAGTATTCGTCTAACTTCTGACGGTCTTTGCCACTTACTTGGCTTTCTAGCCCACGTGCTTGATCGCGGACAAAGTCCAGCACACTGCGGCGCTGTTGCCGACGCCGAGCACCGCTCGTCCGGTCTGTCTGGGTATTTCCGCTGCCATAGAGTCGCTCGAAGACAACTCTGGGATCGGTTTCCTTTGGCATGGGGGTGTTTTCGGAGCGCCAAGATATGTTGTGCGAATAGGCACAACTATATCCAGAGTCACATGCACCAGGCTTGGTCCCACGGTCGGCACCCAACTCCAACGATGCCAGTCGGGTGTTTTGGCCGATCACCCCTGCGGCGATCTGGTCGACAGAAGTTCCCAATCGAATATCAGCACCGCCTGTTTTTACAGGCTGAACACCAGTAAGAAATGCAGAGCAGGAGCGGGCATGATCGCCGCCGCCATCGTTGTTGCCGCGAGCTTTGTCGTGGGTCAGGCCGCTCAGCACAAGAAAGTTGTCCTGCAGTGGCTTGAGCGGTTCGAGGATGGGCGGCAGGCTGTAGTTTGCACCTTCGCGCTGTGGGGTCCACTCGGGAATTTGTACACCGTTGGGGATATAGATAAATGCCAATCGCTTCGGCGGCTCGGTCAGACGCTTGGTACCGGCAAACAACGGTCGCGATTCGAGCATCGGCAGCGCCACGGCTGTACCGACACCTCTTAGGAATGTACGACGAGATACTACTAGTTTTTTCTTCATGACGATCTTTGCTGTTGACGTTTCATCTGAAACGGGACGGACCGAATTATCTCAAGCACCAGACGCGACATGCGGTAGTCGTTCTTTTCCACAGCCGCGACGATACCCTCCATTGCCGACCTATCATAATATTCGACTCCGCGACCGAGTGCATAGGTCAGCATCTTTTCAGCCAAACATTGGACGAAATCCCTTTTTCGCTCCAACAGCGCGGTCTTGAGACCAATAGGACCGTCAAAAAACGTGCCATCTGGCAACGTGCCTGCCGCGTTGATGGGAAATTTTCCATCCTGCTCTCGCCAGGCTCCAATTGCGTTGTAGTTCTCTAGAGCAAACCCCAGCGGATCCATGTTGCGATGACACGAGGCACAGATTTCTTGGCTGCGATGCTTTTCAAGCCGAACCCGCAATGAGGCCGACGCAACTTCTTCGGCATTTTCGCTGAGGTCTTCAACGTCTGGAGGCGGCGGAAGTGGCGGGGTGCCTAAAATTTCCTCAAGGATCCATTTGCCGCGCTTCACAGGAGAAGTGCGTGTCGGGTTGGAAGTAATTGTGAGGATGCTCGCCTGTCCGACGAGGCCTCCCCGTCGACCATTCTCGAAACGTACGCGACGGAACTCAGGTCCGCTCACCCCAGCTATGCCGTAATGCCGGGCAAGCCGTTCGTTAAGGAAAGAAAAATCCGCATCCAGGAGAGTGAGGAGACTGCGGTCCTCGCGCAGTACCGACGTGAAAAATTGCTCCGACTCCTCGCGACTCGCGCGACGCAACTCCTCGTCGAAGTCGGGATACAGATCGGGATCGGGCGCGATGGTGTCGAGACGTGCGAGCTGAAGCCACTGGGAAGCAAAATTCTTGGCCAGAGAGGAGGCGTGGTCGTGTGCCAGCATACGACGTACCTGCTCTGCCAAGACGTTTTCGTCGTGCAGCTTTCCCTGCTCGGCCATTTCGAAAAGTTCGTCGTCTGGCCCGCGACTCCAAAGGAAGAACGACAGACGCGAGGCCAGTTCAAAGTTGCTAAGCGGTACGATGGCGTCGGCGTTTTTGGTCGGTGGGTCTTGTACAACATGAAAAAGGAAATTTGGCGAAACTAAGATCGCCTGTAGTGCAATCTGAATTCCCTGCTCGAAACTCTCGCCTTCGCTCTGGGCAAGCACGACGAATTCCAAGAGGCGGTTCAACTCGTCGTCTAGCACCGGGCGTCGAAAAGCACGACGGGCCACAGGTTCAAGGATGCGCCGAGCGCAAGCTTTCCAATCGTCACCTGCGCCGGGAATACAGACGAAAAGATTTCGGGCCCTTTCAGCATCGTTTTCTGCGCCGTCGATCACCCTGTCGGTTATTTTTTCTGCCGCAGCCAGATACTTCTCGAACAGCACGGGCGAGAGTGATAGCACGTCGCCGATATTGTCAAAACCGTATCCCGTGTCGTCGGCAGGAAAGTCTTGGGTGGGATTAATGTCGAATCCGAACAGGTCGACGATCACATTGTGGTATTCAGTACGATTGAGACGCCGTAGTGTTACGTGGCCAGGATCCTGATCACGAATCCCGTCGAGCGATAACAATGCATCGCTAAGCATCTCCGTAACGGTTTGACGTTCGTCGACAGAAGGCTGCGATGCCTCTTCCGGTGGCATATGCCCACCCTGCAACATTTCCAGGACGTTGACCCATGTTTCGCGAGATGCAGGGATCGGGTTCTGTTTACCGAAAACGGCAAGATCCAGTTCCGCCTCGGGCTCGTCGCCGCCATGACAATCGGTGCAATGCTTACGTAGAAAAGGGCGGATCTGATCTTTCCACGCGTCTTCGCCGTGCAACGGAATCGCATTCGCCAAAACTATCGCGCACAACGACAAAGCAAAAATCCGATTGGGCGCAGACGGGATTGTACCAATAAATCGCATAGTAAAATTGTATTCTGGGGCACCTTGGCAGTCAAGTTGGTACTGCAATGACGATCGTCTGGTAAATTGCTTCCAAATCTTGGCCACGCCTACTGAACCGCTTGATTTTCACCATAATCCAGTCAAAACTGTACTTTCGAGGGATAGAAACTAAACTACCAGGAAACAAACCAAATGACTAAATCAATCTTAGGTAAATTTGCAATCGTTTATTTGCTCGCAAGTAGCTTTATTCCTGCGCAGGCTCAGGACTCGGTGCATGGGTCTGACCTCACAAAACGATTTTCAGTGCCCGAAGGTTTTCGGATCGAATGCGTTGCCGATCACGAACTTACAGAATCTCTCTGGGCAATGACGTTCGATCACCAAGGCCGCATCGTTGTCTCACGCCAGAAAGGCCCTATTGTTACGCTGATTGATCAAGACAACGACGGCCATTACGATCTCGCTAAACAATTCGACGACAGGCTTACTCACTCCGAAGGCCTGACCTTCGTCGACGGATCGCTCTACACCGTCGGACAAGGGCCCGACTGGGTCGGACTCTATCGCCTTACCGACGACGACGGCGACGATCAGGCAGATCGCATCGAATTGATTGGCCCTTTCGGTAGCAAGGGGATGGGGGAACATGCTCCACACGGAATTGCCTACGGTCCCGATGGCCATCTCTATGTCGTTGTCGGCAACCATGCCCTGTTGCCCGAATCGGTCGATCCTAATTCTCCTCTCAATTGGGCCTACGAAGGTCACCTCTTACCTCGCTATGCTGACGCGAGTGGCCACGCCGCGGGTATCCTTGCTCCCGGCGGAACCGTGGCAAGAATCGACCTGCAGGACAATCGCTGGACCCGCGTCGCCGGCGGTTTTCGTAACGCCTACGACATCGCCTTCAATACCGAGGGTGAACTTTTCACCTACGACTCCGATATGGAGTGGGACGAGCGGATGCCATGGTATCGCCCTACTCGCGTCAATCATGTGGTTCCGGCAGGCGCCTACGGCTGGCGGCATGGTTCTGGGAAATGGCCTCCCTATTTCGTCGATAGCCTGCCTTCGACACACGACCTGGGTCGAGGATCGCCTTGTGGCGTTATTTTTTACCAGCACGATCACTTCCCGTCGAAATATCACGGGGCCATGTTTCTCTGCGACTGGTCTCGCGGACGAATTGTTGCGGTCTTTATGAAACCCGAGGGCGCCAGCTATTCGTGTGAATCAGAAACGTTCGCCACAGGTCGACCGCTAAACGTCAACGACATTGCAGTAGGCCCCGAGGGTGCGCTCTACTTTTCAATCGGGGGACGTGACACTGAAGGAGGCGTTTACCGAATCGTCTACGAAAACAACGACCTAACTGCACCTCCCCAAACCGAAGCCACCGTTGAAGCTGCAGTCCGCCAACCCCAGCCCCAGGCCGCTTGGGCTCGCGCTCGCCTTCGCAAGATTAAAATCCAACTCGGCGATCACTGGGCACTAGGATTGAACGAAATCGCTAACAATACAGATCGTCACGCCCAACACCGTTGTCGCGCGCTCACGCTGCTGCAACAATTCGGCCCGACTCCCGATGCGTCGACTCTCATCACTCTCTCCCAAGATACCAGCCACCAAGTCCGAGCTGCCGCGGTCTTTTTACTTGGCATGCAACCAAGCAACGCTACCCGTGATGCTTTGCGCTCAAGCCTATCCGATCAGCACAGCCAAGTCCGTCGCCGAGCTTGCGAAGCCCTCGTGCGTGCCAAGCTGCAGCCACCAGTTGAACAACTTATTCCTCTACTGAACGACAACGACCGCTGGGTCCGCTACGCTGCACGCGCCTTGCTACGCCGTTACGATCCAGCCCAATACCAGAGTGCTATTCTTAAATCAAACAGCCCAAGAATAGCCATCGAAGGAATGCTTGCGCTGCTTGCCAACAACGGCGACCAAGCCCAATTTCTCAAACTCATCGACCTACAATCGAAACTCCTGCAAACATCGCTCTCTGATGAGTTGCTCCTAGATCTCCTCCGACTCATGCAACTCACACTTATTCAAAGCGACACTCCGCAGGCATTTGAGCCAATCTCTCCGGTTCTCCTCCAGGCTTTCGATCGCAACGACTGGCGTGTCAAAAGCGAAACCGCTCGCCTTTTGGCTTACCTCGACCAGCCCCAAGCAATTCTCAAAATGCTTGGCCAAATGGAAAACGACATCCCCTGGGAACTGCAAATCCACTATGCCTACTGTTTACGAACCTTCGCCTCAGGTTGGACTCCCGAGACGCGTCAAAGACTGATCGCTTGGTTCGGTCGCACCCGCAAATGGAACGGGGGAGCAAGTTTCTCAGGCTATCTCGATATACTCTGGAATGATTCTCTCAAATTGCTACCGCCTAAAGACCGCGACGAAGTGCTGGCCCAGCTAGAGGCCCCAACCGACCAACAGCATTCCAAACCGGCTCCGCCTTCCAAGATCTACGATCATACGCCTAAAGAAATCGAGGAATTTTTACTACGTAGTCCGGCTGGCCGACAAGGCGACATCGGCACAGGACAACAGGCTTTTATCATGGCAGGTTGTGCTGTCTGTCACAAATTTGGCGCCCAGCTCCCTGGACGTGGCATTGGCCCCGATTTGACTACCGTGGCTGCACGATTCAAACGTCACGAAATTCTTGATTCGATCCTTCACCCCAGCAGCGTAATCTCTGATCAGTATAAGGCAATTAATGTTCTGACAGACTCCGGCAAAGTAGTCACCGGCATTCAAATAGGCGATGATAAAAAACAACTTGTTCTCAAACGTACCGACGGAACCATGCTGACAATTCCACGGAATGAAGTAATTCGCACCAGCAAGGCGATGTCGATGATGCCCGAGGGCGCGCTCAATGTATTGACTCTTGAAAAAATCGCCGACCTCTTCGCCTATTTAGAATCAGGAGGCCAGGGCAGCGAGTAACGTCACTCTCGATTACCGGGTTTTGCAATTTTGCGTCAGTTTTGTAAATTTGCAAATGAGTTTTAGCGGATGCCTCTTGAGGCTGGAGCCACCCAGGTAGGCTTGGATGGCCAACCTGTTGTTTATACACAAGTCTCTTGTTTTGGCCCAAACGCTAGCCATGCGGTAGCAAAGTCGCACATTCTTCTGATGCCGACCCAGACTGTTTGTGGTCCGGGAGGGGGTTCGCTGGG
>JBDOMT010000022.1:0-12056 GCA_039831705.1 Pirellulales bacterium
CGATGTCGCCGCTGCGCGGCTATTATGCCCGCTTTGCCCGGTATCGAAGTACGCTTCCGTAGCCTAGTTCTACTGAAGTGATCGCCTGAAGACGAGGGTTTTTAGATCCCAGTAGGAGACAATAAACGGGCTAGAGCATGCTACGCAGTGAGATTTCACGGCCGTTTTCATCTACTGCTGTGACATCCGGCAACTCCGTGCCAATGGCAGGTCCAGATTGGAAACTGCCAGATCGGCCAGCACTACGCCGCTGAGCCACCGTATTCGCGTCAGTCGACAATAGGACCAAAGCTAGAGTAGAGATAAGCTGGTATCGCATCACTTGGACTCCCAATATTGGACACTTTGCAAATCAATTCTACTTGTCACTTAACCCCAGAGCGTTCAAAGAGTTTCGCTGAACTAAAATACCACAACACAGCAGAAAGGCCCTTTATGCTATAATGTGGCACACTTTGTAGTGAGCAAAAAGGCTGTTGGCCCTTTCGAGAAAATCTAAACCATGAGTTTTTCTTCAGAATTCATTCAATCCTTTGGCCAATGCATATAAAAGTACAGCCATGACTAATGCCGAACAGTGGATTCACTCTTTGCAGTTGTATCCACATCCAGAAGGTGGCTGGTTCCGAGAGGTTTATCGGGCGGATGAAGTAATTCCCCACCACAGTCTACCCGACCGTTTCACCGGCGCTCGCAACTTTTCCACGAGCATTTACTTCTTGCTGAACAAGGTCGAATTCTCAGCATTTCACCGCATCCAGCAGGATGAATTGTGGCATTTCTATGACGGCACCGCCCTGACCATCCATAGGATTGACTTGGCAGGCAATTATTCGGTGATGAAGTTGGGGAGGGACATTCAGGCTGGTGAATCTTTGGTAGGTGTTGTCAAAGCGGGTTGGTTATTTGGAGCGACCATGACTGACACGCGTTCCTACGGCCTGGTTGGCTGTACCGTCGCACCTGGTTTTGATTTCGACGACTTTGAAATGCCGACTCGAGCTCAGATTTTAGAGCAGTATCCACAACATCGAGAAATTATTGAAAAGCTCACGAAGGACTAGCCAATCAAATACTCTATCCGACAATAGTACCGCGCGGTTGCATCCATCGAAAATGCAAGCACGTACAAGCCATGAGGACAATGGCTGGGGAGTCGTGGATTCTTGAGGACCGGAGATTAGCAAGGTAGCCGAATAGAGCAACTCCAACGAACTCTCTTTTGCTTCAAAATATTGAAATAGACGGATGGAGCAAGTGAAATTGGATTCCTTCGGGTTTCAAGACGCGATTGGACAGAATACAGGTTGACCGACTGTAGACAGTTCCACTACTATCTCCTCGCCGTTGTCCAGGCCATTGCCATTTAGCATAGATCCCCTGTGCAAGCAGACTGCAAAGAGTGGGCAGGAACCATTTGCCTATAGTGCATAAATACACAATCGGTGTGGCTCGTGCTTGCGATCGATGCGTTAGGTGTAACCCTATGACACCAATAAAGTAGGCCTGAAATTTCGATCATCACACCGTCTCTCAACCAGGGGCAGTTTCTTCAACGAACGATCGAAAGTGTTCTGTTTCAAGAAAATTGTGAATTCGAACACATCGTGGTCGATGGTGTAAGTGACGACGAATCGCGACAAATTCTTCAGCGTTACGACGACTGCATTACCTGGACTTCCGAATCGGACCATTGCCAAGCTCAAGCAGTGAACAGAGGATTCGCTCAAAGTCGGGGTGAAATTCTTGGTTGGCTCAACTCGGACGATGTGTTTCAGCCCGGAGCGTTACGTCAGGTGTGCGACTTTTTTAGATCACATCCGGATGTCGACGTCGTCTATGGTAACGCCGATTTCATTGACGAAGATGGTGACCCAATATCACCCTATCGGGCCCGTCGATGTCGACGCTCAGGGTTATTGCGACGGATATCGTTCTGCCAGCCTGCTGTCTTTTTTCGTCGCCGTATCATCGAAAGATACGGTCTACTCGACGAAAGTGTCATGTATCGGCCCGATTACGAATACTGGTTGCGCCTTTGTCATGGCGGGGCAAAATTCGCACAATTGACTGTCCAGCTTGCCGACTGTCGTGTGCATGACGGCAACCGATGTGAATGGGCCGTCAATTCGCGTCTGATTGCTGCGGAAAAATTGGAATGTACCAACCTTATCGCGAAACGGTTCGACGTATTACCAACGCGATGGCTCATCGCTTCCGGTCAAGCAATGGCTGAGCTTCATGGTCACGATCGCATTTCATCGATCTCTTACGACCGGAATGTTCTACCGAACGCATTGCGCGAAGCACGCCAACTGGACAGAGGTACGCTCACTCAATTCAGTGACTTTGTTCGTTTGTTTTGCAACCACGTAGGTCGAGAGTTGATGGCCATCTTGCGTCGACCCCATGTCGCTACCCGCTTCTTGCCAAATGCCCTCGGGCGGCCAATTCAGCGTTTTCTGCGACGGAAGATTTTTCGACTCAAGCATCACACACCACGGCCGCTGGCTGTGGCGACAGATCGTCGATCGGATCGCGTGGACTCGGATATGCCTGTCATTTCGATCGTCACTCCAAGCTTTAATCAGGTCGAGTACTTGAGCCATACCATTGAGAGCATTGTCAACCAAAAATATGCGCAGTTGGAATACATCGTGCAAGACGGTGGTTCCACAGACGGCAGCGCTCAAGTCCTTGAAAACCACTCGTACCAGTTCAAACATTGGTGTTCGGCTCCCGATGGTGGTCAGTCGCAGGCAATCAATCTTGGCATGCAGCACGCTACCGGCGAAATCATGGCGTTTCTCAACTCAGACGACATCTTGTTGCCTGGCAGTTTAGACTATGTGGTGGAATACTTTCGGCAAAATCCTGCGATCGACGTGTTGTATGGGCATCGTGTGTTGATTGATGAGTCAGGGGCCGAAATCGGCCGTTGGGTGTTACCGCCACACGATGACAAGCTGTTGGCCTGGGTCGATTACATCCCACAAGAAACCATGTTTTGGCGCCGAAGTGCCTGGGAAACAATCGGTGCAAAGATCGACGAATCATTTCACTTTGCACTCGATTGGGATCTCATCTTGAGATTTCGTGCGGCCGGATTACGGTTTGCGCGTGTGCCCCGATTCTTGGGTGCTTTTCGTGTTTCAGATACGCAAAAAACAAACCAGTTCATTCATTCGGTGGGACGTCTTGAAATGAAGCGTTTGCGCAAGCAACACCTTGGCCGAGTGCCAAGTAATCGCGAGATGCGTCGGGCGATGCGGCCCTATCTAAGGCGGCACTGGTTGTTCGACAAGCTCTATCTGTTAGGAATAATCAAATACCAATAGTGATTCGTTAGCCTATGAGATGACGTTCCTGTGTAGCGTCTGTCATCAAATTCGGTGAAGAATCTGAGAAACTAAGTTTTCAGAATAGTTCAATGTACCATTTTCTCAGAGCATGCCGACTCATCTTTCGTTATCCGACAACGCTATCTGCCAGCATTGCCTGCTCGCTGTTGATCGCTATGTTGTGGGGCGGCAATATCACAGCATTGTTCCCAATTGTAGAAATTACATTTCAAGGTCGTTCGCTGCAACAATGGGTCGACAACGAAATTGAACAAGCAGAGGCAAAGTCAGCTGAGTTGCACCACTCAATCGTGACACTGCGGACCAATGGTAGCTTCATGTCCGAGGACGAAAAGCATGATCGTTCCGAACAGATTGAATTACTTGAACAAAACTATAAATCCGAACAGACGGCCCTCTCCCGTTACCAATGGGTTCAACCCTACATGCAAAGCTATTTACCGCACGACCCCTTTCAGACGGTGGTATTGATTCTTGTACTGATGCTCGGCGCAACGGCATTGAAATCTGGTTTCACTATCGGCAGTGTCATGTTTACAACTCGTCTCGTGCAACGAGTAACACTCCAACTCCGTGCTCAGTACTTTTCCCATGTGATAAGCATGGATCAACAGACTCTCGATAGCCATGGAACTGCCAAGTTGATGACGATTGGTAATCAAGGGGTCGCTGGGATCAGCAACGGCCTAAGCTGTGTCATCGGTAGCGGGATTCGGGAGCCGTTCAAAATAGCTGTTTGTGCGATTTGGGCTGCCTGCATTAGTTGGCAGATGTTACTGCTTGCCTGCTTGTTGACACCCATTGCCGCCTTGGCATCGAGGTCACTGGCAACCAAATTACGGCGAGAATACAAGGATGAGTTGCAGGACAGCGTGTATTTGAATAACCACGTACTACAGGCGTTTGACGGTTTGCAAACAGTCCAGGCCTACAACATGGAGGGGCCCGCCAACGACCAATTCGGCGAGGTCAGTAGAGCTCGAAATCGAAGGTCGCTACGCATTGCCTTTTTCAAGGCCCTTACCAAGCCGGTCGGTGAATTGCTTGGAATGGCGGCAATCAGTGTGGCAATCATGGCGGGTGCCTATCTTGTCCTCAACAGTGAAACGCATATGTTTGGAATGCGGATGTTCGAGCGCCCACCAAGCGTGCCCACCATACTACTCTTTTTTGGCCTGCTGCTGGGAATCTCTGGCCCAGCACGTAAGTTTTCGGCTATCTACAATGGTATTCAGCGCGGCTGCGCAACTGCGGATCGTTTCTATCGTATTCTCGATCGACCAGCAGAAATCTTAGAACCGGAAAATCCGGTGCCTTTGCCTGTGCCACATCTACAGATGACGTTCACCAAAGTATGCTTTCACTATAAGAATGAGCAACCCGTACTACATAATATCAATCTACGGATCGATTTCGGTGAAACGTTGGCGATCATCGGTCCGAACGGATGTGGCAAGTCGACCCTTGCACAGATGATTTCTCGATTCCTCGATCCGATTGAGGGAAAAGTTACCATCGATGGGATCAGGCTCAAGGAGGTCAGTTTAGCCGCGCTGCGAAGACGTATCGGCATGGTGACACAAAAGACGATCTTGTTCGAGGATACTGTCTTGAATAATATCCGTTATGGGTCGCCCGAGGCGACTGCCGACCAGGTAATTCATGCGGCTAAAAAATCACGGTCTCACGACTTCATCGAGCAATCCCTTGCCGATGGTTATGATACGATGATCGGTCGAGATGGTTGTTTGCTTTCAGGAGGACAGCGTCAGCGAATCGCTCTGGCCAGGGCGATTCTCCGAGATCCAGAATTTCTGATTCTCGATGAAGCCACCAGTGAGGTCGATTTACAGAGTGAATTGCTTATTCACGAAGCTATTGAGGAGTATCTACACAACCGTACGGTGATCCTCGTTACTCATCGACCTTCGGCTCTCGAATTGGCCGATCGAATCGTGGTCATGAACGCAGGGAAGATTGTTGATTTCGGGACGCCCGTTGAGTTGGCCGCCCGTTGTGAGTACTATCGCCAATTGAAAGCATCAGCACCAGCACAGGTCGCTTAGGTAAGCGAGGAAACAAATACGTGGCACAAGACGTAATGATCACCGATGAGTTCATGCCGATGTCGGATGTATTCTGCGCATCGATTACAGCTCGCGATCAATTTCTTGTGAGTTTTCCGCGTTCCGGTTCACGTTGGATTCAATTGCTGCTAACCGATTTGATCAACCAACTCCATCGGCACGTACCGACCGATGTCTATTCTCGACAAACGTATCGAGAGATCTGGCAACAGGACAAAATGCCTGAGACGGTCTGCTTCACACGTGATGAGGTACTCCCGTCTGCTTCCCTCAGTGGGCGAACTACGTGTGAAAGGGTCAGTCTCGCTCCGACGCCAATCTTCCGCTCCCATAACCTGAGTCAAATCACACGTCGGCCTGGATTAAAGCTAGCCTATCTCTTTCGTGCACCTATACCTGCATTTGTTCCCATTATTACTTCCTCAGAGAATCGCAGCACAGCGCTGTGAAGGACGTCTGCTTAGAAGATTTTTGTCTTGGCCAAATCGATCGTTGGTGTTGTCATCTTACCGAAGCAATTGAAACTCACCATCGTGAACCCGAGAGAATTCAACTAATTCGCTATCTTGATCGAACACCGTACGATTCGAATCGGTTATCTTTGATCACATCCTTCTTCGGACTTCAAGTCCCCACACAGTTGATTGACAATGCTATCAATAGCTTCAGGAAATTTCTGCGTGAACTCAATGGATTCAGCAACACAAGTTACCGTCGTGGTAGTAACGAAGATGCACGAACCCAGCTCAATCGACGGACTGTAAAATTCATTGAGCGACGCACACATAGACTGTATCAGGCCGCAGTCGATATCGATTCGTTCTGTGGAGCGTAATCTAAGGCCATCAGCACGTCGTGAAATATTTCGTTGAGCGCCTTGATCGTCTCAGGCTGCAACTTACGCAGATGGTCGCCTGGAGATACCTGCCGCTTATGCGAATGAATGTCTTCCTCGGGAACTTCAAAATCGGCAGACCGTAAAAGATAGTCGCGAGTTTCCGGGGCCAATTCTAATCCCCAGAAATTGATTACACGGTCCAACCATGATGGAAAATCGGTTACCATTTCTTCGTATTTCACCCACTCGACATTACCCTGGCTGAGTAAATCATCAATGTAAAACTGGTAGCCACGTAAAATTGATGGCGCCGTCTTCAGGACGAATTCATCGATGGTTACCGACAGCGCTTTGGTGCGTTTTGCAAAAAAATCTTGTTGTTGATCCTGATCTTGCGGCGCGGCGTGACTGTAGGCTCTTGAAAAGTAGCGTGATGTCTGGGCGTCTCGGGGATCCCGCAGCATCAATAATATCTTTGGTTTGACACCCGCGGGCAGTGTGTTGACAAACTTACCGCTACGAAAAGGGCCGTAAAAACAGCCGCCAGTTTTGAAAAAACTTCGCGTGAAGGTCTTCAGATCATTTTCCTCGCCACGATTGGAGTTCTGTAACATTCGGCGAAAAACGCGGGCCTTTTGCAAGGCGGTTGAGTTGGAGAGCGAGGATGACGAGGTTACGAAACGGTCCAAGTCGATAGGAGTGATCGAATGCGAGATGGCCAATTTCGCCAATAGCTGACCAACATACACGGACGCGCACTTGTGAATCGTACAAAAGAGCAAGACTCGGATGATGGCTAGCACACTCGATGTTGTTTTCGATTGCCCACGTAGCGTTATGAGCGTTCTCTTGGTTATTGAAACTGCGAGGGAATTTTTGCGACTTCTTGAAATGATTTCTTATTTTCTGGAGCATGATCTCTCGTATTCGTGTCGATCGGAGTGCTACTATTTGTTCCGGCTTTAGATGGCATGGCAATGGCTTGCCGTACCTGGCTCAGATACCGTTTGAGAAAAATTCCACAAAGTAACCTAATCGGCTCTTTTGGTAGCGCGCTTAGCAGCTCCTCGCGTCGTGTTGGCATGCCAGCATTGCTATCTGCCTCCGAAAAACTCATCGGAGTCGATTCATGGTTTGCCAAAGCGGTCTTGTCGCTGGCATCCAATATTGGGAACATTCCCTGCTGAACAGTATTTCCCATGCATTCCGGATATTTCATAAACCTACTGAGGATATAAATTATGCTGGTTTGGGTAGCTTCCTATCCACGGTCTGGAAATCGTTTTTTTCGACACACACTCAACCTCCTCTACGGACAAAGAAGCCTCCGTGTCTATAGCGACGGAACCGACCATGGTCCTCAGGCCAAGGATCGGCTGATTTTGGATTATGCATCCCAGCAGGAATGCATGTTCATAAAAACACACGATCTACCTGCATCCGACCGGTATCCGACGATTTACCTTTTGCGTGATGGGCGTGACTCGCTCGTGTCATACGCATGGTTTCACTTAACGGTCGATCGCAAGTTGGATAAAGCGGACATCTCACCTGCTCTCTACAAACGAATATTACGTGACTTGATGTTGATGCGAGAGTCCGATTTCGGTACTTGGAGCGACAATGTCACGGCCTGGACCGGTCGACCTCAGACGACCATCGTGCGGTTTGAGGACCTTGTTGCAAAGCCCGAGGAGACGGTCGCCAATGCACTTGCCGAATTAGAACTGGAGCTGCCACCCATTCCCAACAGCCAGGTGCAGACATTCGATGAACTCAAACTGGAAAAACAGCGCCTCTTTCGCCGTGGAAAAGTTGGATCATGGCAAGATGAATTTCCGCAGGAATTGATGGATTTGTTCTGGCAAGAGCATGGCCAGGTGATGCAACAATTTCGCTATGGCGAAAATGATTTACCCCATTTGACAGTGAATCGATTGGTTGCCTAATTTCTATGAACAGACAACTGCACAGATAATTGTTTATCGCTTGGCAGTACGCGGTTTTCGCGTTGTACTGGCCGAGGAGAAGGTTGAACTGGGCGTTGTCGGGCCATAAGGGGCGGCCTAAGGGGCCAGCTATACTTCTTGGCCATAAGCGGCCTGCTCGCCAGGAACATAGCCCCCCCCCCCCCCCCTGTAGACTGACATTCTGGTACTGAAAATCTAAATTCCTATCAGTTATCAGTAAGCATAATAATCATGACAACTTGGGGGATTTACATTAAATGAGGCGTGCATTGTTTCAAGATACTTGCGATACTTTTGGATGTGCACGGAGTTTAATCTGGATGGTGGTATGGTGAAGGTAGTGTACGTATGGAATAAGGAAATGCCATGAAACGGTCCAAAATGCAGATTTCTCGCGGGTTCACCTTGGTTGAACTGCTAGTGGTTATCGCAATCATTGGAATACTGGTCAGCATGATCCTGCCAGCAGTACAGTATGCGCGAGAGTCGGCCCGGCGCACTCAGTGCAAGTCGAATTTGCGACAAATTGGTCTGTCTTTGACAAGCTATCTGGATCAACAAGGCCCTCGTGGTGTTTTTCCCGCTGCGGCCCGTACGCCCAATACGGAGCGGATAATCGCCGAATCGCTGGGGCTTGAACCCAAGCCGAGCCTGTTCGACGGTTTGACGACCTTCTGTGAAGGGAATCTAGAATTGTTCCACTGTCCTAGCGATTTTCTTGATGAAAGGAGTGCCAAATTTTCAGGAGGTGGAGAGTATGAGACCTACTTCGAAAAAGAAGGCCTCAGTTACGAATATGAGTCTAAATACGCAGGTAAAACTCGGCAGGATGTACTTGATCGTCGAGATGGACAGCGGGGTAGTGGCGAAGTGTGGGTGGTATACGACTTCAATGCGTTTCATGGTTCTCCGGGTGAAGTTGGTTCCCGAAACTTTGTTTACTTGGATGGGCACGTCGATGCCTTAATTGTCGCCGAATAATGTCAAGCCAGGAGAACTAGGATGAACAGAAAATGGACTTCAGCAACCGTCACGATCTTGCTGCTGCTCGTTGGTGTTGGTGTTGGCTGGGCTGCCAGCCTCTTAGGGGAAGATCCACGGATTACCGAACTAAATCAGATGCGTGAAGACAGTTTGCAAAACGGGGAGCGCATAACTGAGGAACAGCGAGATCAATTTCGTGAAAAGTTGCACGAACTTCCCGAGGAACAACGTCGGCAATTTTTCGAGAATAATCGTGGGCAGTTTCAACAATTTGCCATGCGCCGAATGAACGATTTTTTTGAAAAGTCACCTGAGGAACAGCGTGCTGCACTCGACCAGATGATTGACCGAATGGAAGAGCGGCGAACGCAACGTGAGCAACGAGGCGGTGAGGCTCGAGAAGACGGACGCAACCGACCCAGCAGTTCACCGCAACAACGTGATCAACGCCGCAAGCAGGGACTGGATCGAGGCACTCCTGAAATGAGGAGCATGCTCGATACCTTTCGGAATCTGTTGAACAACCGCCGCCAGGAACGGGGCCTGGAGCCGATCCATGGTCGCCCCGGACGAGGACGCTTTTAGGTCGTCTTCCGCTTGTATTGTGTTCACCGCCCACGGTGGTCGCCGAATGGGTAAAGCCGCGACGATCGGTTTCGATACGCTCTTCGTATAGGTTGCGCTGATGGCACTTGCACTTGGTGAATTCGTCACAGAATTCCTGCAGAAGCTCCCCAAAAGAGTCCGTCGCTAAGGTGACAAGACTTCCCAAGAGAGAATTGCTACACTATAGGCAGTAAAAGTGGCCGTTCATGCTATTTGTTGACGGCCTATACTCGATAGGTCAAACTGTACCTTGTACTATTGGTGAATTCGAAACTCGTACTTATGATGGGTAGCACTTGTATTCCATTCCGCATCCAATGTCTTTATTCTTGCCCGTCGTACTACTGATTTTTATTTGTACTGCAACAGACGGTGCGGCACTGGGGCAACCCTCTTTATCTGGCCCAACTCCGGGAGGCCTCGTCCCTGGCAAGTCGCAGGAACTCGTTTTACAGGGTGACAAGCTGGTGCCACCGCTAACTCTGTGGTCTGCTGCCAACTTGGCTTTCGAACAGATCGAACCGGCAGCCGATCATAAGAGCGTGAAGTGCAGGGTCACCCCTAGAAAAGGGGATGCTGTTGGCATCGTGGCAATCGTGGCGGCCAACGCATCTGGAGCGTCCAATCCCCTGTTACTCATGATTGATGATCTGGCATCGGTGGCCGACCATGGCAACAACCATTCCATTGGGCAAGCGCAAGTCGTTGCGACGCCGGTGGCTGTTGACGGAAAGTGCAACGGCAACCGACCAGACTACTACCGCTTTCCGGCACACCAGGAGCAACAGATTTCCTTGGAAGTTGTTGCCGGGCGTCTTGGATCTTCGATGGATCCGCTGGTCCGACTACTCGACTGCGACGGCAATGAAATGAAAATGGAAGACGACTCGCCAGGACTCAGTGGCGATTGCCGGTTCCAATATCTATTTTCTACGGCTGGTGATTATATCATCGAAATCAGCGACAGCCGGCACCAGGCGGGTGGTGTGTATCGCCTGCGCATAGGTGATTTCCCTATCATCACCGCCCCACTTCCGCTGGGTGGCCGATTGGGATCGACTGCTCAGTTTCGATTTACTGATCGTGCTCAACCGACCATTGTTCGCTTGCCAGATTCGGTGCCAAGTGGCCGCCTTGGAATCAGCGTCAAAAGGCCTGACGGTGCAGCCTCCGCCATGACCACCATTGCCGTCAGCGACCTGCCCGAGAGGGTTGAAAAGGAGCCCAACAACCGGTTGACCGAGGCAACCCAAGTGACCCTTCCCTGTGCCGTGAGTGGCATCTTTCAAACATCCCATGACCGTGACCACTACGAATTCGTATCCGTTCAGGGCCAGCGAGTCGACTTCACAGGTTACGGCCACACCTTTGGGACTCCCGCCTACCCTATGCTGCAACTGTTCAACGCAGATAATAAGCTGGTCGCAGAATCTAAGGTCACCGACTCCGATGAATTGAAGCTGAGCTATAACATACCTGCCAAAGGTACCTATCGCCTGGCAGTGCACGATCTCCTCAATCGGGGCGGTGTGGAGTTTGCCTACCGCGTTGAAATGCAGAGCGGCCCAGATTTTTCGCTCGTATTCAAGCACGACGGCAAAACCAAATTCAATCTTCCCCATCAAGACAGCGCTTTCGCATTAGTCGTGCAAGCGCAACGGCGAGGTTATGATGGCCCCATTCGAATTGAACTAGAAACGGCCGAATCCGGAATCAAAATCTACAACGATACGATTGCCGCAAAAACCAACGAAGTAAAATTACATCTGACATTGCCACGCAAATGGTCGGAGGGTGATTTTCATGCTTTACGTTTCGTAGGTTTTGCCGATAGGGATGGTCGCAAGATACGCCGAATCGTGCGTACCGAGTCAACCCTGCGAGCCCAAATACCCCAATTGCTCACCCCGTTCCACTGGCACGACGGACTCATTCTGGTAACCACCGCTGCCCAGCTGGAGTCTTTTTTTACCACCCAATCGGAACAAAAGTTGGTAACCTTTACCCAGGGAGCCAAACAGAGCGACTACTCATTCACGTTAGTACGCAAACAAGCAGCCTTTAAAGGGCAATTGGCCGTTTACACAGAAGGTTTACCGCCCGGCTTTCAAGCATCGGTGAAAACGGAAAAAAACAAGATCACAGTGACCATTGCAGGAGATCCTAGTGCAACCGTGGGCGAAACCAGATTGCAATTCGTCAGCATCGG
>JBDOMT010000076.1:0-46738 GCA_039831705.1 Pirellulales bacterium
ATTATGCCCGCTTTGCCCGGTATCGAAGTACGCTTCCGTAGCCTAGTTCTACTGAAGTGATCGCCTGAAGGCGAGGGTTTTTAGATCCCCGTAGGAGACAATAATTGGGGGTTTGCTCAAAGTCTGAGATGCCAATTTTGGTGTTTTGCCTAACGCAAGTTCGATCCGCGTTTATCGTTCTTTGGTCTTCTGGCAACCAGGGCGCGAATTAGATTAGGAGAGGCGTGCTGAAGCTTGATGACTTCACTTTTGCCACCTGGGGTTTGCGGCTGGATAATAAGAATGATTTCAGAGGTCGTTTCAAGATGGTCGAGTTCTTCCAGCAATGCACGTTCGGATGGGTTGAGAGACTCAATATTTACGCGACTCTGTCCAGTGGACGTGGTATTTATTGGAGGAGCTGTCCAGCTATTGGAAGCAGATGGTTGGGGGGTGGTAAGATTAGCGGTCAATGCGTCGATCGTGGGATTGGATGGAGTAACCGGTTGGATCTTATCCTGGCCTCGAACGGCGTGTGTTTGTGATGATGGTGACAGGTAAACCATTTCCAGTCCCAGGTCGTTAAGTTTTGTATGGATCGAAGAAGTTGCTGAATAAAGGCCCTTGTTCGATGGTGGGTCGGCGGCAAAGCAAACACCGACCAGTTGTCCTTGTTGATTAAACATTCCTCCTCCACTGCGGCCTTCTACCGGTGCAATGGCGGCCTCCACATTCGCAGGACCTTGGTAGCGGTTCAGCGAAGTGACTTTGGTGAAGATGGCGGTGGGGTTGTCACCATGATTACAACCAACCGTAGTCACGGGAGAACCGGGGGCCAGTTGAGTACCGATAGGAGCTATTGGGGCGACCTGAATTTTCTCGTTCGTGCGAAAACTGACCAGTCCCAGATCGCGTTCCAGGTCGAAATCTACCAGTTGTCCCTCCAGAGTGGCGTGTACTTGTGCGCCTTGAGTGTTTCCCCCTTGACCCGTGGTTTGGAACAGAGTGATGGTAATCGTTCCCTGTCCTCCTGAAGCACGAAAGAGATGACCGCAAGTCAGTACCAGCGCTTCCCCTTCTCGGGCCTCGATGATGGTGCCTGTTCCAGTCGAATTACCCTGAGGATCTTGTATTGTGAGACGTACGGTGGATTCCAACAAATGATTGACATTTGTCGTCATTCCATTTGGGGCGTTCGCTTCCAGAGTTGCGTTGTCTGCAGGGAGGCCCAACTGAGGTGGAGTTTCTGATGACGTTCTAGCGGTAGTGTCGGAAAACGGGTTAGCGATTGCACCATGACTTTGCCTGCCAGGTTGAATGCCCGCTCGCTGTAGCATTCGTTCTAATTGAATGTAGCTGGCGGGGCCAATGGAGCGAGCGAATTCCTGGCTATTGACTAATACAACAAAGGCTGGAACTTGAGTGATTTTGTAATGTCTTTTGAGTGCCGCGTTACGAGAAATGTCAATTTCTTGTATCGGGTAGCCTCTTTGAATCAATTGTTGGATCGTTGGACGCATTTGATGGCAGGGGCCACACGACGGCGAGCTAAAGCCAAGCAATACGGTTTCACCTGCGGCTTGGAGTATGGCTGTCCAAGCAATCAAGAGACCGCCCGTTGTCAACAAAAGAAAGAAAATTTTGCGCATGCAGACCATCGATTTCCTCCATGGGCACGTGGTCGGACCAACTCTGGAGTGGCCAATCACTGAGAAATGAGTTCTAAAGATGAGATCGCTGTTACACCGGATAGGGCCGAAAAATTCGAGGCGGTACTGTCTTGAAATTGGGTGATTTTTACAAGGCCAAAATGGAGTGCTAGCAGAAAAATTGGGGGTGGGTGTCAGGTGTCAGGTATCAGGTGTCAGGTATCAGGTGTCAGGTAGGAGGTAGGAGGTAGGAGAATGACCTGCCGGTTTTCTTACCTGCTCCTTCTCTCTGTAGGGGACTCCCATGCCAGCACTGGGGTCGTTACAATGCTCAGATTCTGGCCGCCTAAGAGTTACTCTCCTGGTGAACCTGCATCACATCAATTGCCTCCTAGCTAAGGCCCCCGTCTCCTGACACCTGACCTCCTGACCCCTGACCCCCTTTTACCGTCATGACTCAACGTCGTATTTTAGTTACCGCCGCGCTTCCTTATGCCAATGGGGAAATTCATATTGGTCATTTGGTGGAATATATCCAGACTGATATTTGGGTCCGATTTCAAAAATTGCGTGGTCACGAATGTCGATTTTTCTGCGCCGACGACACGCATGGTACGGCCATTATGATCCGTGCTCAGCAGGAAGGTCGTGACGAAGTTTCCATGATCGCTGAAGTGCAAGTCTCTCATCAGCGAGACTTTGCAGATTTTGATATTGAATTTGACCATTATGGCAGTACCCACAGTTCGGAAAACGAAGAAATTTGCTGCGATATTTGGCAAGCCATACGAAACGCCGGTTTGGTCAAGGAGCAGGATGTCGAACAATTGTTTGATGTCAAAGCGGGTACCTTTCTGGCCGATCGATTTGTCCGAGGGTCTTGCCCTCAATGCCAGGCTGCCGATCAACCGGGTGATAACTGTAGTCATTGTGGCCACCACTACACCCCCAACGAGTTGGTGGATCCAATCAGCACACTCAGCGGTTCGACACCTGAGGTGCACATTGCCAGACACTTGTTCATTGAATTGGAGCAATTACACGAATTTCTGAACGAATGGACCCAAAGTGGCAATCATCTCCAAGCAGAAATCGCCAATTATCTCCAGGGCCACTTCCTGGGCAAACCCTTACGGGATTGGGACATCTCGCGACCTGCTCCTTACTTTGGATTTAAAATTCCTGACAGCCCGGATAATTATTGGTACGTCTGGTTTGATGCACCGATTGGCTACATCGCCACCACACGTCAGTGGTGTGACAAAAATGGTCAGCGACTAGAAGATTGGTGGAAGTCGTCGGATTGTGAAATTCATCACTTCATCGGCAAGGACATCACTTATTTCCATACGCTTTTTTGGCCGGGCATGTTAAAGACGGCCGGGTTCAGTCTTCCCACCAAAGTGCATATCCATGGGTTTCTGACTGTGAATGGGGAGAAGATGTCCAAGAGTAAAGGGACCATGGTCACAGGCCGGACTTATTTAGAGCGTCTTGATTCATCCTATTTGCGTTACTTTTATGCATCGAAACTTTCCACGCGTATCGATGATATCGATTTGTCGATCGATGAATTTGCGACGAAAATCAACTCCGATCTGGTTGGCAAAGTGGTCAACCTGGCCAGTCGGTCGGCTAAATTTGCTCAGCAGACAGGATTATCCACGGAGTATCCGGATGACAATGGGCTGTTTGCCAAAGCGGCGGCTACCGGTGAGCAAATTGCTGAAGCTTATGAGAACTGCGATACCAATCGGGCCATGCGACTGGTAATGGGATTGGCCGATCGGGCCAATTCCTATGTGGAAAATAATCGGCCATGGGAATTACGCAAAGATACCAGTCGAGCTGCCGAGTTGCAGGATGTATGCACAGTTGCTTTGAATCTGTTTCGACAACTGGCCATTTATTTGGCTCCTGTGTTGCCCAAATTGGCTATTCAAACTGGAGACCTACTCGGAGATCCCATTGTCGACTGGGACCAATCTCAAACGCCTCTCGTGGGTGCTTCCATTCAACCTTTCCAACACATGCTACGCCGTGTTGAAACCAAGGACCTACACGCTATGATCGAAGCCAGCAAACCTAAACAGTCAGAGTCGGAAGAAGCTGCGCCCATCGCAGGAAGTAAGACCTCTGAGAAACCAATCGAAATCGAAGATCGTTGGCAAGACAGCGGTGCACTACTTGAGGCAGAACCGCTGGCCTCCGAGTGCACTTTCGATGATTTTATGAAAGTGGACCTGAGAGTGGCCCGTATTGTTTTGGCCGAGCAGGTGCCAGATGCGCGCAAGCTACTCAAGTTGCAACTGAGCTTGGGCGGAGGGCAAACCAAGCAAGTTTTCGCCGGTATCAAGGCGGCCTATGAACCAGAAAATCTCATTGGCCGTCTGGTCGTCTGCGTAGCCAATTTGGCTCCCCGAAAAATGAAGTTTGGCCTCAGCGAGGGCATGGTCGTCGCCAGTGGACCGGGTGGCGAAGAAGTCTTCCTGCTATCCCCCGACGAAGGCGCCCGAGTAGGACAGCGAGTGCATTAGAATCAACCTCCCAGCTCATCCATCACGCATTTTTCTTCGACCAATCGCGTCGCTGGCGGCTGCTGGGGATGTCCATTGCTTTGCGATATTTGGTGACCGTGCGGCGTGCGACCTTGATGCCATGCTTCGCCAATTCCTCAACGAGTGCATCATCGCTTAGAGGTTTCGACTTGTTTTCGTTGTCGACAATCTCTTGCAGCTTCAAACGCACGCGATCCCAGGCTACCTCATGGCCTTCAGCGTTGATCGTCCCGCCAACGAAAAAACGTTTAAGTGGGAAGATGCCTCGCGGAGTTTGAATCCATTTATCATCTACGGCACGACTGACGGTTGTCACATGCACTCCCACTTTGTTAGCGATTTGCTGCATTTTGAGTGGTTCAATAGCCTCCGGTCCATCGTCGAGAAACTTATGTTGATGGTCAATGATGGCCTGTGAAACACGTGTGAGTGTGCTGCGACGTTGTTCGATAGCTTCAATTAGCCACTGGGCCGAATTGACTTTGCGTTTAATGTACTCCCGTGTCTCGGCATTCGCCCCACCTTCCGTCAAGAGATTTCGATAGTATGGGCTGATATAGAGAGAGGGTAACTGTGTATCTTCCAGGCGAGCTTCGTAGCGGCCATTTTCACTTTGATCGATAAACACATCGGGTGTTACACTGGGCGAAAAATTCGCATTAAATTCGGCACCCGGTTTGGGTTTGAGTGTGCGAAGATCTTCCCATGCTTCCTGAATGGTCTCGATGGAAAATCCTGTTTTTCGGGCAATTTGTGGTAATCGATTGTTTTCCAGGTCTTCAAGATGGTTTGCAATCAATACCAGCAACTCTTCAAAGAAGAGCAGACCTGGAGTGAGTTGCAGCATTAAACATTCTTTCAGGCTACGTGCTCCTACGCCGGGTGGATCGAGACGTTGGACAATGGTCAAGGATTCCTCCGCCAGAATCAGTTGCTCTGTGCGCCAGGTTTCATCATCGCTTTCGAAGGCTGTTGGCCGGGGACCAATCAGTTCCTCCAGAGGTGATTTCAAATAACCATTGCTATCAAGATTGTAAACAATCTTCTCACACATGCGTCTCTGGGAGTCATTCAGATCAAACCAACTAAGCTGATGATCCAGATATTCCTGCAAAGACTCAGGGCGTGCGACCATGTTGGCCATGGCGTCATGATGGCGGTCGGACTCCATTTCGAGTTGACCACGTGAAGGACGACTGCGCTCCTCATATTCGTCTGGCAAATTGTCTGCCATGTTCAGCAAACGTTCGAAATCGTCCTCATTGTTGGTGTCGTCACCAACAACCAGCTCACGTTCCGATTCCGTAGGCGCATCGGGATTGAGTTGCTCTTCTTGGTCAGGGGCATCTTCTGTGGGTTCAATCCGATCGAGAACCGGATTGTCTTCCATCTCTTGGGCAATGCGTTCCTGTAGGGCGATAAGAGGCAACTGCAAAATTTCCATAGATTGGATCATCCGCGGTGCAAGCACCTGCTTCTGAGCCATCTGCATCTGTTGGCCAAATGAAAGTCGCATAGTTGAGTCTACCTCGCAAATGGGGCTGCTAAGTACTTTCAGGCGGAGTGATCGAATTGCCTAAAGCAGACAGGTCGATTCCAGGTAGTTGTATTCCGCCAGTGATCGCCTGCATCTTATCGGTGTGGAGCCCCTTGGCTTTCTGTTGCACGGCATTGAAAGCCGCCGGAAGAAGATCTTCGATGAGTTCGCGATCTTGCTTTTCTATAAGTGTTGGATCAATTCGAACGGCCAGAACTTCCCCTAAGCCATTCGCTTCTACCTCAACTAGGCCAGCCCCCGCATTACCCGTGACTCGCTCCAGCTTAAGTTCTTCACTGACCTGCTGCATTTTTTCGCCCATTTCCTGGGCCTGCTTCATAAGAGGTCCCAGGTTGGCCAAGTTGCTTAGTCCTTTGAACAATGTGATTCCTTGTGGTTAGGGGTGCCAGATAATAATTTCAATCGTTCCAAAAATGGCCAATGAAGCCGACTCGGACAACGTGTTAGCGGTTGAAAACGCCGTTTCCCGGGCGGCTTATCGTCCAGCTCTACGTAGGGCTGGGTCGTGATTTGGAACTACTGATTTTACGTTTTTTCTTTGGGCGGTACGTAATGTATACGTGCTTGATCGCCATCAAACAATTCCAGGGCGCGCTGTACGAACGGTTCGCTGGAAATTTCCACTTGTTGCTGTCTTTTGGTTTGAGACGGATTTTTCGATATTGCCGAATCGGGTCGTTTTGTGTGGGTTTTTAATTCGATGGCAATGGGCTTGCCGACTACTTCGGCGAGTGCTTTTTCCAGTCGCTCACGGTTTGTCGGACGATCACAGAAATCGCGACAAGTGCTATATTGTTGAGGGAAATGGATCGCCAATCGACCATCCTCAGTCAAGCATACCTCATCGGCTAACGCTGCGTTATCACTGGCTAAACCTTGGATGAGTGTTAGCGCCTGTTGCCACAACTGCTGGGCATTTGATGAAGTCAATTCGACCCCCCCCCGTCTGCTGGGCCTACTAGGTCTGCTGGGCCTACTAGGTCCGCTGGGCCCACCAGGTCCGCTTGCCCCACTAGGTTCAATAGATTCAGTTGCCACCTTTGTAGGGGTGGACATTGTCTGCGGGTTCGGACAGCTTAAATCTGGAGGATTCGCGCTTCTTGCAGACGATGGATTTGCTGTGGCAGATGAATCGGCCTTACGCCCAGTTGATTGCCTGTCAGTTGCTTGCCCCTTGCTTTGGGTCGCCTTGCTTTGGGTCGCCTTGCTTTGGGTCGCCTTGCTTTGGGTCGCCTTGCTTTGGGTCGCCTTGCTTTGGGTCGCCTTGCTTTGGGTCGCCTTGCTTTGGGTCATAGAGGACTGTTTCTTAGCAGCTTGCGCCGAGGGCACGACTGCTTGAGCTCCAGCAGGTAATCCCTTGACTTCGTCGATGAGTGTGGCTAACGCATCAAGATTTTGCAAATGGCATAGTCGTACGATTGCCATTTCGGCCAAAATACGAGTTTGTGTACTCAATCGCATTTGCGCAGCTGTTTGATCCAGGATTTGTACGATGGCCAGTAGCGTTTGGATCCCCAACTGATCCGCAGTCTGACGCACTTCATCCCATTGGCTCGGTAGCGCATAGAGCATCTGGTTCGGCTTGCAGCCGACTGCTTGGGTCATCACATCTCTGAAATAGCCGAGTAATTGGTCAAGTAATTGGCTGACTTCGGCTCCTTCTCCGATTGCCTCATCCAACTCAGTCAACGCAAGTGCCGCATCGTGATCCACCAAAGGTCGTACCAAACGGCTCAATCGGGCAGCTGGGGCAATGCCTAGCAGGGTGGTGACGGTGGTTGCGGTAATCGTGGAGTCGACCGTGGCCAAAAGTTGTTCTAACAATGATTGACTGTCGCGCATCGAGCCATTGGCGCGCATTGCCAGAATTTGCAATGCATCGGAATCGATCGAGACTCCTTCGGAGATGGCAATTTGGCTCAATCGAGTTTGGATGGCTTCGGTATCAATGCCGGCAAAATCATAGCGTTGGCAACGGGAAAGAATGGTAACCGGAATTTTGTTTGGTTCCGTGGTGGCAAAGATGAATTTCACATGTTTGGGAGGTTCTTCCAGCGTTTTTAACAATGCGTTGAACGCTTCCTTGGTGAGCATGTGGACTTCGTCAATGATATAAATTTTAAACCTGGAACGACTCGGACGGATGATCGCGTTCCGACGCAATTGGCGGATTTCGTCGATACCTCGGTTGCTAGCTCCGTCAATTTCTAATACGTCGACATCATCGCCAATGCTCACACTGTGGCAAACTTCACAATGATTGCATGGAATGGGTGAGGTGCCTTCAACGCAATTGAGTGCTTTGGCCAATATGCGTGCGGCAGAGGTTTTGCCGGTTCCACGGGCTCCGGTAAACAGATACGCATGGCCTACACGCTCACTGGAAATGGCTCCCATGAGTGCTTGAGATACGTGATCTTGGCCAATCAATTCTTCGAATGTCTGGGGTCGATAGCGGCGCGCAACCACAACATATTCCCCGCGTGAACTGTTAGCCTGGTTGCCATTGGCCGGGTTACTATCAGATTGGTGGCTGGTGGGCGAAGAATGATCGGACATCGTGAAGCTGTTGAATAGTTGTTAGGCGATATGCGCCGGATTCGATCTTTTAGAGATAAGACCACAGCGACTACCGACGAGAGGCCCCCACACAAAGAAACGCAAGCTTATGGCTGCAGTGTTTCCACCCTGACCAGGTTCGCAAAGTTCCCATTGCAGAGACCCCTCGTCGGTAGTCGGCCCTCCCCGCAGCCGAACACGCATCGCAGATCTACCCTCTCTTTTTACGCTTGTTGGACTGTTTAGTCAAAGGGGCCCAGGTACTACTCCCAGAAGTCCAAATAAGGTCATTCACGGAACACACGAATTTCACAGATTTAAGAGACAGAAGAACGCCACAGGAGATTTTCGTTTAAGAGTCAATAATTTCTTCTGTCAAGGATCTACTTACAGGACAAAATTTGTGATTATACGTGAAATACACAGTTATCATTGGTGTTTGCAGCATTAACTCCGGACCATTTCGGAGTCCAAGGAGGGTGTTTGGAAATGCATCGGATTGGTAGACTCACAGATTATATGTATTTACAGTGCTTCCAAATTCACTCCGTGGTGAACTGGGGACAGCGAGTAGGTAAGCCGCTGCCAAGAGGTTTACCACTTTGTAACGTTCGCTAGATCGGTTTCATCCATTGAAATTGAGACGACTGATTTTTGTCATTTTGTTACCCCCGATGAGTCTACGCCACGGTGTTGCAACAGGAAACCAACCAAAGCGAAGGGGCCAGCTGTTGTGCTGAGCAACGGCGGCAGCTTGCTGGCGAACGGCAGTGGGATGAACTGTACCCGTTCGCCCCTCATTTCATCACACTTCCGGCCCATTCTCATCGAGGGAAATCATCGACCGGGTATGCTTACCATTATGTGGACGAAATGCCAAGTGGCGAGTCAACCGCAAAGCTGCAGACCTTATTGTTCGTGCATGGCAATCCTACCTGGTCGTTCCATTGGCGGCGTCTCGTTGGCCAATTTCAACACCAATTTCGATGCGTGGCACCCGACCATTTAGGTTGTGGGTATAGCGAACAACAGCCCCATCCGTTGCAATTGGTTGACCATATCGACAATTTAGTTCAGCTAATAGAGCAGTTGGACTTGCAGCAGATCACTTTGGTGGCACAAGATTGGGGAGGAGCGATTGGCTTGGGTGCAGCCCAGCGGCTCAACAAGCGATTTGAACGATTGGTGTTGTTTAATACGGGCGCTTATCCGCCTTGGTTCATTCCTTGGCGGATACGTGCTTGTCGAGGGCCTTTGCTGGGCCGAGTCGCAGTTCAGGGGTTAGGGTTGTTTTCACGGGCGGCGTTGCGGATGACTCTGGGTCGCACAGCGCGGCTAGATCCGCGTGTTGAGCAGGCGTATCTGGCTCCCTATGACAGTTGGCAAAGGCGCGCGGCCGTGTATCAATTTGTCCGTGATATTCCAACACATGAATCACACCCTACTTGGCGCACCCTGGCAGAAATCGAAGCAGCTTTGCCGCTGCTGGCGGATCAGCCTAAATTATTGGTTTGGGGGATGCGTGATTGGTGCTTTACGCCTGCGTGCCTGGATAAATTCACAAGTGTTTGGCCGCAGGCTGAGGTAAGTCGGCTTGCAGATGCAGGTCACTGGGTTGTTGAAGATGCCCCGGATGAGGTTGCTCAGAAAGTCGGAGATTTTTTGGCACGAACGGGCTAATATCTGGTCAAGCCTTACTTTTTTGGTAAGCGCAGCCATAAGTACTGGCAGGGCAGAAGTTTATTTTTTACGTCAACCCAAAAAGATACGTTTTACAAAGCACTAGGGGGATGTTTTGGGTGGCATTGACTTAGATCCGACGCAGAAACCAGGCCAACGGGTTCGCCCCCATTCCGTCGGGACCTGTGCAACGCTTGCCTGTCTTTGGGAGGCGACGGCAGCGAAGCCAGGCAATGTTTACCGAGGGGCGGACTTTGTCGATCTTACCTATGCGGACTTTCTTGTCAGTGCTGCAGTGATTGGCCCCTATTTGGAGAATGCCAGAGAAAGAGGAGTTGGAGCGACGATACTCGCGGCGGTACGTGCTACCCGTACGGCGATTGGCACGAATACCAACTTGGGAACGATTTTGTTGCTGGCTCCGCTGGCTGTTGTGCCAATCACACAGCCTCTTGCCACTGGGTTGGGCGGGGTGCTCATGCGTCTTAATGAGGCAGACACTCGCGACACCTACGAGGCGATCCGTTTTGCTCAACCGGGTGGATTGGGGGAAGTCGACGAGGCGGATGTGCATAAAAAGCCGGTGCCATCGATGAACCTCATCGAGGCGATGAGACTGGCAATGGATCGCGATTGTGTTGCCCGGCAATATGTCAATGGTTTTCAGCAAGTGTTTCGTACGGCTGAGCGTGTATTTACCAATACCAAGAGTGGATTGCCACTGGGCGAATCGATTGTGCATGCGTTTATGCAATTACTCAGTGAGATGCCTGACAGTTTGATTGCACGCAAATGCGGCCTGAGCACGGCGATGTCCGTTACCGTTCGTGCTGCCAAGATCATGGACCAATGGGAAACACGCAGCACGGACTATCGAGATGCGGTGGGAGAATTTGATTTTTATCTGCGCTCGGACGGGCATCGTCTGAACCCAGGAACAACTGCGGACATTATGGCAGCAGCCCTATTTGTGCTGCTACGTGAACAGCGTATCGACTGGCCAGTGAAATTTTATGGATGATCGATGAAGATGCAAAAATCGTACCATGTCAGACTCTGTAAGGAGCGATTTGTATTCAGTGCGGCTCACTTTATCACCTACCATGGGGATATCTGTGAACCCTTGCATGGTCACAATTATCATGTCGAAGTCGAGGTGCATGGTCCTCTGGATGAGAACCACTATGTAGTCGATTTCATTGCCGTGCGTGACGCGGTGCAAGAAATTGTGGATGGTTTCGACCACCGTATGTTATTGCCCACCCAGCATAAAACGATTCATGTGGTGGAGCAGGATGGAGCAGTTGAGGTAATTCATGACCGTCGCCGTTGGGTTTTTCCACGTGAAGATTGTGTGTTGCTGCCGGTAGCCAATACCACGGCAGAACGATTAGCTCAAATCATTGCTGAACGACTGCTTAACAGATGGGGCCGGTTGTCCAAGCAGCAGCCAACCAGACTTCGCGTCGCGGTTGACGAATGTGATGGTCAGTGGGGTGTTTATGAAATTTCCGAACCAGGGGAATCCTCATAATCGGCCTGAACGGTTCCCTGGCGTGTATGATTGGTGAAACAAATTGCTTTTGTAGTTCGATAACCTACGATTGGGTTCCGTCAGGTCGCTAATTATTGGTGGCAACTGACATGAGTGCGAATGGTGTCTGGTCAAGCTTTACTTTTGGGGTAGCCATAGGTACTGGCAAGGCAAGGGTTTATTTGTGCGTCAACCCAAAAAGATAAGTTTGGTAAAGCACTAGTAACTGTTTGAACTGGTGAACTTAGTAAGATTAAGCTCAAAAGGGGTAGTGAAATGCAGGTCGAATTCATCAATCCGTTTCTAAAGGCGGTGGCCAATACATTCGACACCATGGTCAACTGCAAGGTGGAGCGAGGAGATATTTCGCTAGTTAAACAAGGAGGATATAGCTACCCGGTGAGCGGGGTCATTGGCCTTACCGGGAAGGCGGTGGGAACCGTGGTGATCAATCTTTCCGAAGATGTTGCCATCAAAGCGGCATCGGCCATGTTGATGATGGAGATCCAAGAGCTCAATGACGATGTGACCGACGCGGTGGGTGAATTGGCCAATATGGTGGCCGGGCAGGCCAAGGCCGATTTGGCCGAATTTGATATGTCGGTTAGTTTGCCGAATGTGATCACTGGCGCGGGTCATGAAATTTGCTTTCCTTCCAATACTCAGCCAATTTCGGTTCCATTTGATTCCGATTTTGGACCGTTGCAACTGGTGGTAGGGTTGGAAGTGGTCAGTGAACCGGCCGGTGTTTAAGAGTCGAGAGTCTAGAGTTAAGGGTCCAGAGGAAATGAGATAGACTCTGGTAATTTGGCCTGGCTGAAGCAGGATTCTTAAATATCTAAAATACAGTCCATTGATTGGTGAGGGTGTATTCATAGCACCTAGCGCCGATGTGATAGGACGGTGCGAAATTGATCAGGACTGCTCTGTATGGTTCCAGACCGTTATCCGGGCGGACGTACATGCCATCCGAATTGGCCAACGTACCAATATTCAAGATGGCAGCGTAATCCACGTTACGCATTACGATCAGCCCGATCGGTCCGATGGTCATCCGACGATTATTGGTAATGACGTAACGGTTGGACACCGTGTCACATTGTATGGTTGCACCATTGAGGACGCCTGCTTAATCGGCATGAGTGCTACCATTCTGGATGGGGTCACGATTGGTAAGGAGTCTCTTGTGGGGGCTGGCAGTTTTGTGACGGGTGGCAAAATATTTCCTCCTCACAGTCACATCTTGGGTTCACCTGCCAGGGTGGTACGAGAGTTGACCGAGAAGGAAATTCGTGGACTTTACGAGTCGGCTAACCACTACGTTGCGTATAAGAATGAGTATCTCGTGCCTGGTCAAGCCTTACTTTTGGGGTAGCCGCAGTCATGAGTACTGGCAGGGCAAAGGTTTATTCGTGCGTCTACCCAAAAAGATAAGTTTGACAAAGTACTAGATAGGATAACCCCTTCCTTGGCCCGTAAACTTCACTCAAGTCCCCTAGTTCCCCTGGTCGATAAATAACAGGGGTGTCTGTCTATGCATGGGCAGCGTACACCTTCTTGCCGACTCTGTAGAACCGCATAAATTACCCACTTATGTCTGATATCCACAACGCAGCGGTACTTCTCACGACCCTGCCGGAGGAGGAGGCAGTTGCTGTGATGGGCCTGCTCGATTCCAGGCAGGTGGAGCAGGTGTCGATTGAAATAGCTCGGCTCAAGGCGGTTGGATCTGAGGAGCAGGAACGTGTGATCATGGATTTTGCGCAGTCCAACCCGGCTGCGGCGGGCTCAAATTCAGGGGGTCTCGATCTGGCGAAGTCGTTGGTGCAGAAAGCACTAGGCAGCAAGGCCAACGACACCCTGGACAACATTCGTCACAGCATCGAAGCGGTGCCTTTTGCGTTTCTACGACAAGTCGACAGTCAGAATATCCTTACCTATATCATCGATGAGCACCCACAGACCATTGCTGTGATCATGTCTCATTTACCCGCTGGCGTCAGTGCCGAGATACTAGCCGGATTGCCGACCGATCGACAGCTTTCGGTTGTCCAACGGATTGCTGCTATGGGGCAGACCAGTCCCGAAATAATCCAGGAAGTAGAACAGGGTTTGGAAAATAGGATGTCGAGTGTGATGAGTCAGAGCTTTGAGAATGCTGGAGGTGTCGAGGCGGTGGCCGAGATGCTCAACGTATCGGATCGGGCTACCGAACGTACATTGCTGGAGAATTTGACTCAGGAAAATGCGAGTCTGGTGGATGAAATTCGGCGGTTGATGTTTGTGTTCGAGGATATCTGCAAATTCCCCGATAAGGACTTGCAATCGATCCTGAAAAATGTGGAAACATCTCAGTGGTCGGTGGCTTTGAAAGGAGCGAGTGAAGATCTGAAGCAAAAAGTATTCAGCAATATGTCGCAGAGAGCAGGCGAAATGCTCACCGAGGAGATAGAATACCTGGGAGCCATCAAGCTGTCGGTGGTTGAGCAGAAGCAGCAAGAAATCGTCGATATCGTTCGACACCTGGAAGATTCAGGTGAAATTGAATTGAACACCAGTGGGGAAGAAGAAGAGTTAGTACAGTAATGGTTGAGTGATGAGGGTTGAGGGTTGAGAGTTGAGAGTTGAGAGTTGAGTGTCTAGACTACGGACTCGACACTCTGTTAGCATAGGCCCTGTTCCTAGGTTTCCCTGTGCTTATTACTGGTGTCTTCCGATGGCCCTCTCTCCCATGATGCAGCAGTACCACGAGGCCAAACAGGCCGTGGGTGACGCGTTGCTGCTGTTCCGGATGGGCGACTTCTATGAGCTGTTCCATGAAGATGCTAAGCGTGGAGCTCGAATTTTGGGCCTTTCGCTCACAAGTCGTGAGAAGGGTAAGAATCCGACCGCCATGGCCGGTTTTCCTCATCATCAACTCGACCAGTACCTGGCCAAAATTATCGCTGCCGGGCAGAGGGCTGCCGTTTGTGAGCAGGTGGAGGATGCAAAACAGGCGAAGGGGCTGGTCAAACGGGATGTGATCCGGATCGTCAGCCCGGGAACGGTCATGGATGACGCATTGTTGGATCCGGCCGAGAGCAATTTTCTCCTCGCCATCGTCTTTGCTGCTGGTCGAGACACAAACGGTGGACGGGTCGGCTTGTCATGGATCGATTTATCTACCGGGCGATTCGAAGCGGCAGTGATAACCAGAGAGCAATTGGAGGACGAGCTGGCGCGTATTGCTCCGGTGGAATTGTTGGTGAGTGATGATGTGGACGAGTTGCCGGACGGGCCTAACATGGACGGGCTCATGGTCACTCGACGCCCACCCTGGTCTTTTTCGCCACAGACCACCGAAGAAATCCTCACCAAACATTTTGGTTCTCATACGCTAGCCGGTTTTGGTTTTGAGAGCCAGGATGGCCTCGCCTTGCAGGCGGCTGGAGCTGTGCTCGACTATCTAACGGAAACTCAAAAATCTTCATTAGCACATATCGAACGTCTGCTGGCATACCGCTCTGAACAGCGTTTAGAAATCGACCAGGCAACACGCCGCAGCCTGGAGATATCAAGAACACTGCGTGAAGGAAGCCGTGAGGGCTCATTGTGGGGCGTGATGGATCGAACTGTGACTTCGATGGGGGCGCGCCTGTTGGGCAATTGGCTGGCCAATCCATTGATCGATGTACAAGCTATCGATGCACGGCTTGATGGAGTGGCTGAGTTCTGTGCTGGCGCCCAGTTGTGTGGAGAAGTCCGTGATCAGCTGAACGCGATCTATGATATGCAACGTTTGCTGGCACGTGTGTCCACTGGGCGTACATCTCCTCGTGATTTGAGCTTCGTGGCACGCACTTTAGCCTGTTTGCCGAAAATCAAGAGCCAGTTAGCGGGTGCCAACAGCCCGCGGCTTGCACAGCTTGAAAGTCGGATTGATTTGTGTACGGAAATCCGCGATCGTTTGGAAGCAGCCCTGGAAGAGAACTGTCCGTTGTTGGTGCGCGAGGGAGGTTTTATTCGTGCCGGCTACCATGCACAGCTTGATGCCGAGCGACAATTGATGGCTGGGGGCAAACAGTGGATTGTCCAGTATCAGGCGGATGCAATCCAACGCACGGGTATTTCCAGTATCAAGGTCGGTTTCAATCGGGTCTTTGGTTATTACCTGGAAGTCACCCATGCCCACCGTGACCAAGTGCCGGAAGATTTCATTCGCAAGCAGACGCTCAAGAATGCAGAGCGGTACATTACTCCAGAACTGAAAGAGCACGAAGAAAAAGTACTGGCTGCCGAGGACCGATGCCGTGAGATTGAAATTGAACTGTTTCTCGAATTGCGCGATATAGTCGCCGAGGCTGCCACGCGTTTGCTCGTTACAGCCGAGGCTTTGGCTGAGATCGATGTCCTCGCCGCGTTGGCCGAATTGGCACGCACGCGCGGCTACGTTCGACCCACCATGACAAATCGGCCGGTGCTCAATATTGTCGACGGCAGGCACCCTGTGCTAGACATCATCGAACCCGACGGAACGTTTGTACCGAATAGTGTGAGTTGTGAGGCGTTGAAGAGTTGTGAGGAGCCAGGCGCGAGGCGCGAGTTAGAAACAAATGACTCGCGCCTCGCATCTAGCAACTCAATACTATTAATTACCGGTCCTAATATGGCGGGGAAAAGTACCTACATTCGCCAGGTGGCCCTGCTCACACTGATGGCACAGATTGGTAGCTTTGTGCCAGCCAGTGAGGCGACGATTGGCGTGGCGGATCGAATTTTTGCGCGGGTGGGAGCAAGCGACGAGTTGTCGAGAGGTCGTAGTACCTTTATGGTTGAAATGACGGAAACGGCTCGTATTCTCAACACAGCCACGGAACGAAGCCTGGTGATCCTCGATGAAATTGGTCGGGGGACCAGCACTTACGATGGACTGTCGTTGGCGTGGGCGGTGATGGAATACTTGCACCAGCAGATTGGCTGCCGCACCCTGTTTGCGACTCACTATCACGAGTTGACCGAGTTGGAACATTCGTTACCCGGCTTGCAAAACTTGAATGTGTCGGTTCGAGAATGGGATGATAAGGTGGTATTTCTGCACCAGATAGTTGCTGGCGCAGCGGATAAAAGCTATGGCATCCATGTGGCCCAATTGGCGGGTGTGCCACGTGAGGTGAACGAGCGGGCCAAGCAAATACTCGAACGACTTGAAACAGAATCTGAACAACGTGAGAAAACAGAGAGGCTGACGAGTGAACAGGGAAACATCTCTGAGGTAGCCAGCGATACGACCCCAGCTTTTCCAGCACGAGCCAGTCACGTGGCACAGTCCAATGGGAGTGCGTTGCAATTGACATTATTTGACACGGCCGATCACCCACTACTAGATACGATTCGTGCGATTGATCTTAACGGCACAACTCCGTTGCAGGCATTGCAGTTGGTCGAACGGTGGCAACGGCAACTGGCAGGCGAGCGGGATGGGGAAGAGGACGGCACGAACATTTAGATTGACTGTCTTACATCGAAGCCATAAAGACTCTCGCCAAGACGCATAGATCGCCAAGAAACTTTCTACTCATCGAGGCAGTTATCATGCTTCGCGATCTTTGCGTTTTGGCGAGATAAATCACACTAAATGAAGGCGATTAAATGACTTCGTCACGGTGAAAGCCATCGACCGTGTTTTTCTGAGGTGGCAATATCCGTTCAGCCAATACAACTCAACCAATCTGCAGGTGGCTGTGCTGAATCGCGATCTATATTTGCCAGGTGAGGGTCCCGAGTAGGTTGGGACTAATATTCTCGAGCCGGCTAATATTCTGGGATACGCAATTATGGGTTGGACTTTGACCATTGGCTTCTTCGCCCTCGTGGGGCTTGCCCTTTATGATATTGTTCAACGCAAACATACCATCTTGCGAATTTTCCCAATTGTTGGTCACTTTCGTTATTGGCTAGAACACATCGGTCCAGAGCTCAGGCAGTACATCGTCGCTAGTGACAACGAAGAACGCCCATTCAGCCGCGCCCAACGTCGTTGGATCTATGCTTCGGCCAAAGAGGAGAATAGCTATTTTGGTTTTGGTATCAGTATTGACGCTGAGCAAAAACGTTAATCACCTGATTATAAAGCAAGGCAGCTTTCCCATTTCTGGCTCACAACCGGGACAACCCGATCATGACCCTGCCTACGCACTTCATTGCGCTAAAGTGCTTGGCCAGGCACGCGGTCGGGCGAAAGCATTTCGTCCTCAATCGGCGATCAATATCTCCGCCATGAGTTACGGCTCATTGAGCGCTCCTGCAATCATGGCGCTCAGCGGGTGCCAAGCTTGCAAATGCGCTGCACAATTCGGGTGAAGGGGGCGTGTCAACCTACCATAAGCAGGGCGGTGATCTCATTTTGCAAATGGGTACCGGCTACTTTGGCTGCCGTGACGAGCGCGGACGATTTAGCCTCGATCGACTTCAGGAAGGGATTGCTGCCAGTCCGGTTCGCGCCATAGAGATCAAGCTCAGCCAGGGAGCAAAACCGGGTGTCGGTGGAATGTTGTCTGCAGCGAAGATTACCCCGGAAATTGCAGCAGCACGTGGTATTCCCATGGGCCAAGATTGCGCAAGTCCTGCCAGGCATAGCGAATTTCACGATGTCGACAGTCTGCTTGACTTCGTCGAGATGTTAGCGGATGAAACCGGCTTGCCAGTGGGTATTAAACCGGCTGTGGGCGAATTGGGCTTTTGGCGTCAACTTGCTTTCCAAATGGCATCCACCGAACGGGGTGTAGACTTTGTTACCATCGATGGGGGTGAAGCTGGCACTGGGGCAGCGCCTCTGGTGTTTGCCGATCATGTTGCCATGCCGTTCAAACGGGGGATGAGCAATGTCTTTCGTGAGTTTGTGAAACTTGACATGCATCAAGATGTTGTGTTCATTGGTTCGGGGAAATTGGGGTTTCCAGAGGCGGCCATCCTGGCGTTTGGTTTGGGTTGCGACATGATCAATGTGGGCCGCGAAGCGCTCCTTTCGATTGGCTGCATTCAAGCCCAACGTTGCCACACAGGCTTCTGTCCTGCCGGCATCGCGACCCAAAATAAGTGGCTCATGCGCGGTCTCGATCCGAAATTAAAAAGTGCACGACTTGCCAACTATCTGGTGTCGTTTCGCAAAGAACTTCTCAGGCTATGTCATGCTTGTGGATTCAACCATCCATCACTTATTACTCTGGATCAGTTTGAAATCTTGGGTGAAGCTCTCCATTCGACTCCAGCAACGGAAATCTTTGACTATCAGTCTGAGTGGAGTCTCCCTTCCGCCGAGGACCAAGCAGTGACACGTATCTGGACTGGCAGTCCGTTGGATGAAGTGGCCTATCCATCCGGTAACTTACAACCGGTTTAGATGCATCGCGTTAGCCCGCGGTTTTTATCGTGCAATCGGATGCTAACGCGTTTCGGCTGATTTTTACGGCTTCTTCATCAGCGCGCCGACTGTCTGCCGTAATTCACGTCGCGAGGCTTCGGAATACTCAATATCAAACCAGGCAATTTTGCCTTCCGCGTCGAGCACAATAATCCATGGCAAAGAGGACTCGCTGGCCTTGAGGTTGCTGACTTGCGAATAAGCATGATTGTCCGTATCGAGCAGCTGGGGAAATTCTGCTCCGACGGCAGTCAGTTGCGACTGGACCTTTCCAACCGGTTGGCCACTGGCAATACCGACTAGCTTTACGCGTTGGTTGGCCCACTGCTTGGTCAACGCGGAAAAATCACTAAGTGCATCCTGGGTCATCCAATGATAGGGATGCCAAAATAAGATGACCGTAGCCTGTTTGCCCTGGAGAGCAGTTAGTTTGGTTGGGTTGCCACCCAAGAGGGGAAGTTCGATGAGGTGCAGCGAGTCTCCAATTTGTACGCGACACCGTTTGCGATGGTCTGTAGATAAAATGACCGGTGGAATGCGAAGCATAGCTTGGTCTGTCGGCAAGACGGGTTTACGGGCAGATGTGGCGAGCGGTTTGAGTTCAGCTTGAGCCGCGCACGCAGTTGAGCTAAAGGCTGAACCACATCTGGATTGTGGTCCTGACTGGGAGAACCATGTCAACAGGAAGATTCCGGGCAGGATGGTGCCAATGAGTCTGAGATTTGTCCACATGTTCGGTCCGTTTGCCATAGGTCGCTTTCAATTCGGAGTCCATTCAATCATCAATTCGAACACGGAGGTGCAATTCTTGGAGTTGCTGCCCATCCACTTCTCCAGGAGCCTCAGTCATCAAATCAGATGCTTTCTGTGTTTTAGGAAATGCAATGGCATCTCGAATGCTTTCCAGTTTTCCAAACAACATCACCAAACGGTCGATGCCCAGTGCGATTCCACCATGTGGTGGGGCGCCATACTGCAGAGCATCGAGTAGAAAGCCAAACTGCTCTTGGGCCGTTTTTGGGTCCATGCCCAGCAATTGAAATGCTTTTTGTTGGGTGGCCGCATCATGGATTCGGAGAGTTCCTCCTCCCGCTTCGCTTCCATTGATGACCAGGTCGTAGGCCTGGGCACGACATTTACCGGGATCGGTATCCAACAAGGGTAGATCTTCCTCCAACGGTGCGGTGAACGGATGATGCATCGCGTTCCAACGTTGGCCATCTTCGTCATACTCGAACATTGGAAATTCTACGACCCAGGAAAAATGCATCGTATTCGGGTCGTAGAGCTTCATTTCCAGACCCATTTTAGTGCGCAAAGCGTGAAGAGCTTTGCAGGTCACTTCCCATTTATCAGCTACAAACAGCAGCAAATCTCCCGGTTCGGCATTCATCCGCTGAGCGAATTTTTCCAATAGTTCGGGGGTGAAATTTTTGGCGATGGTGGAATTGAGTTTGCCATCTTCTTCGACACGAAACCAGGCCAAGCCTTTGGCACCGAACTCGCTCACATATTTGGTCAACCCATCGATTCCACGCCGTGAATAATGTTGGGTTCCCCCCTTGGCATTGATACAGCGAACTTTACCACCCGATTTGGCCACGCTACTGAAGACACGAAACTCAGCTTCGGATGCCAGGTCGGTGCAATCCACCAATTCCAGACCGAAACGCAAGTCGGGTGCATCGTGGCCAAAACGCTCCATTGCTTCCGCGTAAGTGAGTCGAGGCAAGGGGGTGGCCAAATCGATATCAAGTTCTTGTTTGGCAAGTCGAACCATCAACTGATCGATCAGGTTCATGATGTCGTCCGCATCGATGAACGACATTTCCAGATCGAGTTGAGTAAATTCCGGTTGTCGGTCAGCACGCAAATCCTCATCACGAAAACAGCGGGCTACTTGCACATAGCGGTCGTAGCCGGCAATCATCAGAATTTGTTTGTAGAGCTGAGGCGATTGCGGCAGCGCGTAGAACGATCCCGGGTGGACACGACTGGGAACCAGGTAGTCGCGGGCCCCTTCAGGGGTGCTACGTCCCAAGATGGGAGTTTCGATGTCCATAAAATCGTGCTCGGCAAAGTAGTCCCGCATCTGCTTGATGAGTCGATCGCGGAGCATGAGCGTTTGCTGCATGGGACCACGGCGCAAGTCGAGGTAACGATACTTCAACCGTAAATCTTCACCGGGCAGATCTTGGCTGCTGGGGGAAACGGGGGGCGTGAGGCTTTTATTCAGTAGGCGGAAGTGGGTAACACGGACCTCGATTTCTCCGGAGGCCATCTTTTGGTTCGCCATGCCCGTGGGTCGCAGAGCGACGGTGCCCTCCACGGCCAGGACATACTCGCTGCGCAATGATTTGCTGGCTTCGATCACTTCCGCCGATGAATCGGGCGGATTGAAGACAACCTGGGTGAGCCCATACCGGTCGCGCAAGTCGACAAACAGCCCACCTCCATGATCTCGGTAGGTATCAACCCAACCGCACAGGGTGACCGATTGACCAACTTGATCTGCTCGCAGCTCGCCGCAAGTATGAGTTCGTAGCACGCTTGTCCTCTTATAAAAATCTATTTTAGTTTTCAGTGATTGAATAGAAAAACAAACCTTACATTGTAGTCACCTATTAAAGGAGTGGCTAGCGTGTGCTGCGGAGCCAATCTAGAGAGCTGTAAAGGCTGCATTTTAAGAAATGGCTGAACGAAAAGTGTGAAGAAAAGATAGGATTACCACGCAGTCACGGAGAACACAGAGATGTTTCAAAAGCAGTTCTTTCTCCGTGTCCTCTGTGACTCCGTGGTGCAATTTAACCGGACTATTCTCGAACGAACGCAACTTTTCAGTTCGTCTGATCGAGCCAATCACCAAGTCGTCGCATCCCTTCTGCGGTCGTTACTTGGGGCTGGTAGCCAAAATCCTGCTGCGCGGCGGAAATGTTGAACCAATGGGAAAGGCCCAGTTGGGCGGCCAGGAATCGGGTCATCGGTGGCTCGCCCGGTAACCGCAGGGCCCCGTAGAGGCCCTCGAAAATAGCACCAACACGGCGTGCGGTCGCCAGTGAAACCGATTTCTGTACCGGTGGTAAGCTGGCCAACTCCAGTAGTTGATCGATCCATTGCCAGCAGTTCACCGGCTCACCCTGGCTGAGAAAATAGGCCTTTCCTGCGACCGGAGAGTCGTGTTGCCTCATGACATCCGCTGCCTGCAAATGGGCGATGGCGGCGTTTTCGATATAGATGATGTCTATTCGGTTGGTGCCGCACCCCACCCGACGCAGGCGACCCGAGCGTGCACGTTGGATCAAGCGGGGTACGAGGTGGCCATCTCGGGGACCCCATATCAGATGAGGCCTGAGAGCGCAGGTCGTTAGATCGTACTTTCCATTGGCAGTCAGCACAGCCTGTTCGGCCAATGCCTTGGAGTGTGGATAGTGGGCCAGCCAACAAGTGGCATAGGGGGCTTCTTCATTGCAGCCACATTGGTCGAATCCGTCAAAGGTCACGCTGGGACTACTGGTGTAGACCAGTCGGGGGACTTGCTGCTGTCGACAGCCAGCCAATACGTTAAGCGTGCCCTGGACATTGATCTGGTGATAAGTGTTCCAGGTGCCCCAGATGCCAGCGAGGGCAGCCGTATGGAACACGCAGTCAATCCCTTGGCAAGCATCAGCAACCGAGGCGGAATCGCGCAGATCTGCGCGCACAACTTCCACTCCAAGTGCTTCCAATTCCGGGTAGGCACCGCGGCCTATGCTGCGCACCTGATACCCGCGATCCAGCAGCTGCTCAACGATTGCACGACCGAGAAATCCGCCACCTCCAGTAACGAGTGCAAGCATAGTCGTGGGCTTTTTGAGGTGAGTGGTTGATAGTGTTCAGGGTTCAGCACGTAGGTGCAATGCAATTCACGAATATTGACCTTCTTTTTCTGAACCCTAAACCTTCTTCTGAAAATGGGAAGTTATTTAACAGTCGTCCCTTAGATCAGGTTTTGCACATTTCAGAAACCAGTTCAAAGATAATCCCTAAAAAAAGGCGAGTGCGAGATATTATAAGCACGCCAATAGAAAACCAGGAGTCACAAAAACCCTCCGATTGCAACAAAAAGACCACGAAGAGCACGAAGGAAAGAGAAGGATAACCAATTTGCTATACACGGAGAAACAATAAGCATTCGACTACTCAGTAAGTCGTGAAATGTCCCTATTCACATCCGCTCTTCGTGTCCTTCGTGGTGATTATTCACTGGTGAAGAGTTGTTAGGGGGATGTGTTGCCAAAAATGCGTTAACCTAAATTGCACTGTCCAATTTGCCTGCATGAAAAAATGTGATAGTCGAACTAAGCTTGCCCAGCAGCCCATTCGGTCAACTGTTCGCGGTTAATTTTGGCGTTGTGACGGATATCGACAGGCAGCGAGGGGTGCCAAAAATACTTGAGAATACCCCGGGTCATTTCGTGCTCTTGGCCTATTTTTTGTAGTTGATCGATCAGTGCTTGCCAGGCAGGAGACTTGCTTCCCATGTGTCTGCTGGAAGTTTGCTGTTCTGCTGGCCAGTCATGGACCGTTTCCACAATGAGTATGGGCGTTTTGGCACCTGGGCTGCCAATGCCCACCAGGGCAGAGCGCTGTACTTGTGGGTGCTGGTTGAAGATCGCTTCGCAACAAATCGAAAAGAGGGTGCCAGTGCCGGTTTTCACACGATGCGCTTTGCGGCCACAATACCAGAATCGCTGCTGCTCATCGAAGTAGCCCACATCCCCCAGCCGATGCCAAATTTCCTTCCCATCCCTAATCTTAGCCAGCGCATTGGGGTCATCCTCGCCAAGCCTTTTGTCGACTTGCTCCCCGCTCCTCACTTCTCGTTCCACACAGACATAATCCGGTGATGCCTGGGGCCCACGGAAAATCAACTCGCCCACTTGGCCAGTCGGTAACCGTTCTGACTGGTCGATACTGTTTATAGGGCTATCGGTAATTCGAATCACACGCCATTCGCCACATGCGAATTTACGGCCAACGCAAACGCCTGCACCTTGGTTTGTTTGTGCGGCCGTTTGGTCCAATACTTCATGGGCTCCAATAGTTGCTATGGGCAGGCATTCGGTGGCTCCGTAGGGCGTGTGCATTTCGGCTGACGGATGAATGCAAGCCAGGGTCCGTTTCAGCACGTTGGCCGCTACGGGTGCGCCGCAGGCAAGTACCTTACGTAAGGAGGGGATTTGTTGATGATGTTGTTCACAGTAGTGACTCAACTTGTCCCAAATGGCAGGCGAGGCGAATGCTTGCGTGATTTGCCAGCGGTTGGCGGCCGCCAGGAGTTTTTGCGGATCGGCCGAAGCCGGTCGAGAAAAATCGATGTCAGGAAAAATGGTGGTCACACCCATGGCCGAATTGAATAGGCCAAACAGGGCGAAGCAGGCCAAATCAATGGCACCGGGTTGGATGGCGTACTGCTGTTGGATTTGACTCGCCTGGGTGTCGAACATCTGGTGCGTGTAAAGTACCCCCTTAGGTGGTCCTGTACTCCCGCTGGTGTAGATGATGGCGGCCGGTTCCTTAATCCGTGTGGTTGGCAGTGAGACTTGTGACTGTTGTCCCTTAGCAATTAACTGCTCGTAAGTCGGTCCTCCCCAAAACCATCGTCGGCCAACCGTCACGTTGATTTTGGCTTGTGCGAATCGGTGTCTTAACAGACAGCGTACAGCTTGAGCCGAGCTGATCGCAACAAATCCTTGAGGCCGCACGGCTGCCAGGCAGCGGATCAGGTGCTGTCGTCCCATGCCTGGATCGATCAGCACGGTGGTCGCCCCACTGCGTAACAAACCAAACACCAACGTCACCATGGCCACACTGGGAGGAACCAGTAGAACCAATCGGACCCCAGGGGTGACGCCCATTTCAATCAGTCCCCGAGCAATGGCGGTGGCATTTTCATCGAGCTTGGCGAAAGAAACGCGAGTTGCATCATTAACTCGCGTCTCGCGCCTAGCGTCTCGCCCCTCGTCCACTACAGCTAGCGTTTCAGGCATCCGCGCAGCAACCTCCGCCAGGCGGTCAGCAACATTGATAGGGGGCGCATGGAGGTCCACTTGACACATGGGCCCCATTGTAACGGCCTGCCCTATCAAGTGAAGAAGTTGAACTTAGAAGGTCTGTTTTGCCCTACCCCGCAGTCCGGATCGTGGCATCTTGCCAATCTGTCCCTCACTGCCTACAATACGGGACTCAAAAGGTGTAATTTCGAGGCAAAACGCCAGTAAATCAATAAGGGAGAGATGGCCGATGACCATCGACAAAAGCTTAAAAGTCCGCCGTGGCGGATCCGGAAATCGCAGTGTGCTAACTCGCATTGAACGGCTGGAAAAGCTCAAAGAAACAGACCGTTGGAAAGAGGGAGACTCCCCCTTGGGGCTGCCTAAGGTACGGGTGCGCAAGCTGCAAATGAAGAAGAAAAAGAAGAAGAAGGAAGAGGGAGAAGAAGACGCTGCTGATTTGTAGGGGTTTTACGCCTCAGGATTGCACGGAATTGAAGGCCATATTGAGCATCGGGTTTTTGGTTGAGACGCGTTTTTAAAAATGGCTGAGACTCTAATATACAAGCACGCAGCGCGAGCAAGTGGGCCATCCGTTTACCCACTCGCTTGCGCTTCGTGCTTGTATTTCAACTTCGTCCGGGGCTAATCTCCGCCACTCTGCCCTACTTCCGTATCATGTCACGAACCGTGTGGCCACCTGGGATCATCGGTAACACGTGTTCCTGGTAAGGAACTTCCACATCGAGTACATACGGTCCATCGTAGGCTAGCATTTCCTCCATCGCAGCCACCAGATCGCCCTGCTCCTTCACGTGACTGGCTCCGCATCCGTAGCCCTTGGCGATTTCTACAAAATTTGGGTAACGCTGGACGGGACCCTGACCATCGCCCTGGCCCACAGCCTCAGGATGGTCAATAGGCCCCAGATAGGTATGGGCCCGGTTGCCTTGCATGAAACGGTCTTCCCACTGCATGACCATGCCCAGGTGCTGGTTGTTCAGCAGTAGAACTTTGACTGGCAGTTTTTCACAATAGCAGGTCGCCAGTTCCTGAATATTCATCTGGAAGCTGCCGTCGCCATCGATGTCGATGACCATCCGGTCTGGGAAAGCCGCTTGTGCCCCCATCGCCGCGGGGAGTCCAAATCCCATCGTGCCCAAACCACTGCTGCTGAGCCAACGTCGGGGTTGATCGAATTTGTAGAATTGGGCGGACCACATTTGATGCTGGCCCACACCGACCGCCAGGACAGGATCTTTTTCGTGGGTGAGTTTCCAGAGGGTTTCGATGGCCAATTGTTGCGTGATGCCTGGATATTGTCGGTCGAAGGTGAACGGATCTTCGGCCTTCCATTGCAAGCATTGCTCAACCCAGTCGGCGATGTTTTCCGGAGGTTCTACAATTTGATTCAGATCCTCCAGGGTTTGACGTACGTCACTGCAGACGGGGATATGTGCGGCTTTGTTTTTATTCAGCTCGGAGGCGTCAATGTCGACATGGACAATTTTTCCATGTTTGCAAAATTCATCCACCTTGCCAGTGACCCGATCGTCAAAACGCACACCCAGTGCCAACAACAGGTCGGCCTGGTCAACTGCCAAGTTGGCATAGACCGATCCATGCATACCGAGCATATCGAGTGACAAGCGGTCGGTTCCCGGATAAGCGCCTAGTCCCATAAGGGTGGTGGTGATGGGAATGCCCGTCTTTTGAACGAGGGTGCGTAACTCTTCGCTGGCCTCTGCGGTGACGATGCCTCCTCCAGCATAGATCACCGGCCGTTTGGATCGTTTGATGGCGGCAGCAATCTGGTTGATTTGTGCCGGCTTGGGAGGGGTGTAGTCGAATTGATAGCCGGGCAAATCGAGCTTGGAATCGTAATCCGGCACACACGTGTCGAGTTGCAAATTTTTTGGTATGTCGATCAATACCGGTCCAGGACGGCCTGTGGCGGCGACCAGATAGGCCTCATTGACCACCCGGGCAATATCATGGACATTGTTTACTAGGTAATGGTGCTTGGTGATGCCACGGCAAACTTCGACAATGGGAGTTTCCTGAAAGGCATCGCTGCCAATACTGGCCGCATGAACTTGACCGGTGATGGCGATCATGGGCACGCTGTCGAGTTTGGCATCAGCTATTGTGGTGACCAGGTTGGTGGCCCCAGGACCACTGGTCGCCATACAGACTCCGACCTCTCCGGTACTACGGGCCAGGCCTTGGGCAGCAAAACCACAACCTTGCTCGTGCCGAGGCAGGATGGTGCGTAGCTGGTCGCGATAGCGTGTGAGTGCCTGGTGCAGTGGCATGCTTGCACCACCCGGATAGGCAAAAATGGTTTTCACACCGAGTCGGATAAGCGACTGGACTAAGATGTCAGCCCCAGTGGAAATTCCATTCTGATTTTTCTGCTGCGCCGATTGGGGCTCGGATTTCCTCATGGTAGACACGTGATTTTATTCCTCGAAGTCGGTTTAGTGTCGGCTCGATAAGTGGCAGTTGACTAGGGCTGCGTTACAGCTTAATTTTCGAATCAACCGCAGGGCGTTAGTCCACGGTTTTTACCGTGTCACCGGACGCTAACGCGTTTCGGCTGATTTTTTTACAATCCTAATTCTTAGCTGTAACAAAGCACTGGTGTGGTTATCTGACGCTGTTGGTTACGTGCAAAATAAAGCCAGGAGGGTGGGAGCAATATTAGCTAGTGTCAGGGTCGAAATCGCCATCAAAATCGCAGTTATCTAACAAGTCGCTCCAACGTACGGCCACACGACAGACACTCAGAACGGGCCCAGAGTTCAGTCCATCTATCCTAAACGTGCCCGGAGGGTAAAACAAGCTTGCCCCGCTTCTTAGCCCGCATATTTCACCCGTTTTGTCGCGAGGCCCCGTAGCCATCCGAGGAAATGGTTAAGTCCTTTCGTGGCAAGGCATGTGAGGTTCGCGACCGCAGGCGTGTTTCATACACGTTGAGGCGACCACAGCTGCGCCGCGGTGCCCGGGGCCGAAACATAACGCAGCCACGAAAGGACTTGGGACGCCGTAGCAGAAACGGGTGAAATATGCGGGTTAGTTGTTTTTGACCCGCTTGGGAATGGTGAATGAATACAGGACGACAACTGCGCCACTTGCCATCAGACTCCAGGGGGCCCATTCGGGTGGGACAATCTCCTTCTGATCGGCTGGTGCAGAGGCTGTCTTAGGTGCCTTTAAGACTGCTTTTTCGAGGGCTAATGCTTCGAATCCCAACAGACTGCAGTAAGCTCCCAACGCCAAAAACAACGACCTCAACATGGTTGGCTCCTTGCCATGAGACATGGGGAAGAGGAAGGTACGAGTGATCCAATCTATTGAGAATTATCGGTCTGCTTGCGGAACACGCTTCAGTGTACCTGAGTGAACCTTTCTCCTGTTCACGCAAAAAGCTACGATCCCAACGGTTAGTTGGCTGATGTGTACTGGATGGTTCCTACCGACTAAAATGATCCCATGGATGCAGTGACTGTGGCCCATTCAACCACGACAGACTTGTCAACCACGACAGACTTGCCCACAGATTCCCCCAGGGGAGCGCCACTGGCCGATCTGGTTACCCATTTATCGCAGCATGAAGGTTGTGCTCGGGTGATTGCCAGTTTGAAGGCCGGAGATGGCGGTACGCTGGGCGGTGTTTGGGGATCGTCCTGCGCGCTGGTGGCAGCCATGCTGGCACAATCCCGGCAGGCAAGTTCGTGTTTGCTGAAGACTGGGCGCTTAACGGAAGCCGACACACCTCCGGTGGTGGTCGTGTTGCCTCATGCGGGAGAAATCGAAGCCTTTGCAGAGGATTTGCGTCTATTCACTACTTTGGATGTCCAGTGGTTGCCGGCCTGGGAAAGTAACAGTAGTGAACGGGTTCTGCACGATCGGATTCATGGACAGCGGCTGCGACTGCTCAAAAGGCTCAGTCGTCAGCCCTCCCCGGAAATTATTTTGACAGCCATCGGCTGCCTGATGCAACCGGTTCCCAGTCTGGCCATGCTCAAAGAGGCTACCAGGCAGATTTCCGTGGGCACACCGATTGACCTGGATGAAATCACCCAATGGTTGCTCGAACGTGGCTGTCACCGAACGACGGCGGTGGAGCAGCCGGGAGAATTTTCGATCCGTGGCGGTATTCTCGATGTTTTTCCACCGGACGCACTCGATCCGATACGGATTGAATTATTTGGCGATGAGGTGGAATCGATTCGCCGATTCGAATTTACTTCGCAGCGGAGTTGCTCCACGCAACCATCGGCCGATCTGACTTTGTTCGAATCGAATCAATTGGATCGAACCCATTTCAGCTCGTACCTGCCAGCCGATAGCTGGTTTTTACTGGTTGAGCCGAGCCAACTGGCAGATGAAGGGGAGTACTACCACCGGCGTCTGGAAAAGCCGGAGGACTATTTTGCACCCAGCGTTGCCCTGGCGGAAGTCTACAAGTTTCCTTCGGTCACCGCATCAGGCATTCCTGCGGGTAGCTACGAGACCACGGCCCACCTGCAGTTTGAATCGATTGAACGTTTCAGTGGTCAGGTGGAACGAGTTCGAGAGGAACTTGATTGCGTTGCCAATAGCCAGCAGGTCACGCTGGTTTGTGATACCAGCGCGGAGATCGAACGGCTCAGCGAGCTATTTTCTTCAACCCAGTTGTTCGCTGAAGGCCGCTTGCATTTTGTTCAGGGAACGTTGGCAGGCGGTTTTCGGATGGTCAGCGCGGGGGTGGTGCTGGTCAGCGCGGGCGAACTGTTTCAGCGTCAAGAACTGGCCCATCAGGAACGTTCTCAGGGACCGGGCAGTCGTCCAGGGCGTGCCCTCGATAGTTTTTTACAACTTCGTGAAGGCGATCTGGTGGTTCACTTGGCCCATGGGGTGGGACGTTATCGGGGCTTGAAGTTGCTACAGAAGGATGGTTGGGCTCAAGAGCATCTACAACTGGAGTTTCATGGCGGAACGCGAATCTATGTGCCCACCAGTAAAATTGAGTTGGTGCAAAAATATGTGGGAGCGCGTAAGGCCAAGGCACGGCTGGCAAAGATTGGTGGCAAAACCTGGTTGCGGCAAAAGCAGGCAGCCCAGCAAGCGGTAATCGATCTGGCGTCTGAAATGCTTGAATTGCAAGCGTCCCGCGCGGCCCGTCCCGGTTTGGCCTTTCCCACCGATACCACCTGGCAACGTGAATTCGACGCGGCTTTTCCCTATCAGGAAACGGCCGATCAACTGTCCGCTATGGAATCGATTAAGGTCGATATGCAAGAGCCGCGTCCGATGGACCGGTTGCTATGCGGCGACGTGGGATTTGGTAAAACCGAATTGGCCATGCGGGCGGCTTTCAAGGCGATTGATGCGGGTTATCAGGTAGCCGTGTTGGTGCCAACGACCGTGCTGGCGGAGCAACATGGGCGAACCTTTACCCAGCGGATGGCTGAGTTCCCCTTTGAAATTGCCACCTTATCGCGATTTGGTACCAAGCGTCAGCAGCGTGAAATTCTTCAGCGGGCCGCAGTCGGGCATGTCGACCTGTTGATTGGCACGCATCGATTGGTTTCACCGGATGTCGAATTTCAGAATCTTGGTTTGGTGGTGATCGACGAGGAGCAACGTTTTGGAGTTGCCGTGAAAGAGCGGCTCAAGGCCTTGCGTGCAAGTGTCGATGTGCTGACCATGAGTGCGACACCGATTCCCAGGACTCTGCATATGTCTCTGTTGGGAGTGCGGAGTATTTCCAACCTGGAAACCGCGCCCCAGGATCGTTTGGCGGTTGAGACGCGGGTCACTCAGTTCGATGAATCGCTTGTGCGACACGCCATATTGCGAGAACTGAGCCGTGAAGGTCAGGTGTTCTTTGTGCATAATCGGGTCCACGACATTGGGGCGGTGGCGGCCCGACTGCAGCGGATTGTACCCGAGGCATCTTTTGCCATAGCCCATGGCCAGATGGCTGAAGCGGAACTTGAAAAAGTGATGCTCGGTTTTGTGCGTCACGAATTCGATGTGTTGTTGGCCACTACGATTATCGAAAGTGGCCTGGACATTCCTAACGCCAATACCATTTTTATCGACGATGCCGACCGCTATGGACTGGCCGATCTGCACCAATTGCGGGGTCGGGTGGGCCGCTACAAACATCGGGCCTACTGCTATCTGTTGGTGAACGAAAATCGCCACCTTTCACCGGAGGCCGCGCGGCGGTTGCGTGCGATTGAAGAGTTTAGCCAGATGGGGGCAGGGTTTGCGATTTCCATGCGCGACCTGGAATTGCGCGGTGCAGGCAATTTGCTAGGCACGCAGCAAAGCGGACATATCGCCGCGGTGGGGTACGAACTGTACTGCAGTTTGTTGGAACGGGCAGTACGGGAACTTAAGAAGTTGCCTTCGCACGAGCCTCTGGAAGTCTCCATCGATCTGCCTGTTGAGGCCCATTTCCCACGCCAGTATGTGGCTGACATGCGGACCAAGATTGACCTCTACCGGCGTTTGGCTCGAATCACGGTGGAACCGACTGAGCAAGCGGACTTGGCGTTGGACGATTTTTCCGCCGAATTGACGGATCGTTTTGGTCCGCAGCCAGATTCGGTGAGCCGTTTGCTAGAAATGGCCCACCTGCGAATCAGGGCGATCGAATGTCAAATCGGCTCGATTCATCTTGAGGGGGCCTATCTGGTGTTAGCCTACCGAGATCGACTGACCATTGACCAATTGCGGCATCAAAGTGGTGACCGGCTGCGGATTGTGGACGCCCATTCGGCCTACTTGCCATTGGATAGTCGGGCGAACAGCCCTGCTGCGGTTCTTTCTGAGCTAAAATCGCTCTTGCGTCCTGTCGGGGCAGATCACTAGAATCCCGCCCGCTAAAGGCAGTGGTTGATCTTTCCTTAACGGCCTAAGTTGCCGACTTATCGAGTAGGATAAGCATGATCCGATTGGTGCGAATTTTGATAGGGGAGAATGAATTGGGTCGATTCTCCGTCTTCTGGCCACAATTGGCACCGATTGCCTTGTGCGTATGGTTGTTGTTGGTTGTTTCGACGCCGGCGCAAGGCCCTTACTCGACGACTCTTCCTGTTAAGGGCCTCCCTGTTAATGGGGCGATTCCTTCAAAAACGGAGCCTTCTTCGAAGCCGGAGTCACCAGCCGAAGCGAAATATTCACAGACATCCTTGGCCGATTCTCCAACCACGCCTCCCTTGTCTGCCAATGTCAAACCACTGGAGTGTGGGCAGATTGTAGCGCGTGTGGATGGGCAAGTGGTGCTTTCCGGTGATGTGTTATGGCAGGTGAATTTAATTCTGGAGCAAAATGGCGATCGGATTCCAGCCGAGGAGCTGGAAAAAGTGCGTAAGATGTTGTTGCGTCAGCAAGTGTTAGGGCTGATAGACACCAAGTTGTTATTTGCCGATTTCCGCCGTACTGTCCCGGCAGAAAATATGCCCATGATTGAGGGAAATCTGGAAAAGCCTTTTGAAGAACATGAAATTCCCCGACTCATGAAGATGTTGGAGGTAGAAGATCAGCGTGAATTGGTCGAACTGCTGGAAAAATACGACACTTCCCTCAGTCAGGTCAAACGTCTCTTCATCGAAAAAACCATTGCCGGTGAATGGCTGCGGCAGCGGCTACCCAAGTCCAAACCGGTGACTCATGAACAGATGCTGGATTATTACCAGCAACATCTGGAGGAATACAAGTACCCGTCTCAAGTTCAATGGGAAGAACTGGCCGTTAGGTTGGACCGTTTTGGTGGTGATCGCTCCCAACAGCGAACTCAAGCCTGGCAGGCAATCGCTCAAATGGGAAACGAAGTCTGGTGGCAAGCAAAACAAGAATCGAATGTGCGTGGCGCCGTGTTTGAGGAAATTGCCAAGAGTCGCTCGCATGGCTTTTCGGCCAAGAAAGGCGGTTACCATGACTGGACTACGGTTGGCTCACTTCGCTGTCAGACCATCGACAAAGCATTGTTTTCGCTTAAATTGGGTCAAATGAGCAACATTATCGAAAGTGATCGAGGATTTCACATCGTTCGCGTATTGCAGAGAAAAATGGCCGGCCGGATACCTTTTACCGAAGCTCAGGCCAAGATACGTGAAAATTTTCTGAAACAGCAGCGTCAAGGTCTGGTCGCCAAAGAGCTCGTCAAAATCCGCGAGAATAGCCGAGTTTGGACTATATTCGATGGATATTTGGGAGCTGAAAGGCTTTCGCAAGTCCTCCAGAGTCGCCAAGTCCGCTAGGGTGCAAAGATCTATTGCCCTTTCAAAGCGGTGGAAATATTCAGGCTAGTGCATCGTTGCAGCGATGCACTAGTGTCTGGTCAAGCCTTACTTTTGGGGTAGCCGCAGCCACAAGTACCGGCAGGGTAAAGGTTTATTTGTGCGTCTACCCAAAAAACTAAGTTTGACAAAGCACTAGGTTTATTCAACGTCGCACAACGATTGGCTGAAGGCCATAATCAACCAATTAAAGCGAGGTTTCATTGAATAGGACCTTCAGCCAAAGGGTGTATTTAATCGAACTCCTTGGCATTGCGACTTTCTCGTTAATATTTCAGGAGAAAGCACCTTTCCGCACCTGCATTTCCCACTTGTGTTGACAGGGGAGATTGAACAGCAGGCCGGTCGCCGGTAAGCTGTACGGTCTGTTGATTGTTGAATGACTTAAATATCGAAAGGCCGGCCTGAATGAGCAAGGGTGACAAAGGTGAAATTGGCAAGCTTATCGTTGATGGTCAGGAGACCGAGCTGCCTCTAGTGGTTGGCAGCGAAGGCGAGCGCGGCTTGGATATTTCAAGGCTGCGTGCCGAAACCGGTCTGGTGACTCTGGATCCGGGCTATGTCAATACGGGTTCTACGTCCAGCTCTATCACCTACCTGGATGGAGAGCAAGGCAAGCTTTACTATCGTGGTTATGCGATAGAAGAGTTGGCCGCCAAGTGCGACTTTGTCGAAGTGGCCTATCTGCTGATTTACGGCGAATTGCCAGATGCAAAGACAATAGAAGATTTCCGCACGACGCTGCGACGTCACACCCTGTTGCATGAAGACATGCGACTATTCTATGACGGTTTCCCATTCGATGCCCATCCGATGGCGACCCTCAGTTCGGTGGTGGGCGCGCTGTCCACTTTTTATCAGGACGCGCTCGATCCAGACGATACGGATCAGGTCGATCTTACCATTATTCGATTGTTGGCCAAACTGCCAACGCTTGCCGCGTATGCACATAAAAAATCGATTGGTCATCCCTATGTCTATCCTCGCAACGATCTGAGTTATTGCGAGAATTTCCTGCGAATGATGTTCTCGCTACCGACGGAACCGTATGAAATCGACCCCGATTTTGTTGAAGCACTCAATTTGTTGCTGATTATCCATGCCGATCATGAGCAGAATTGCAGCACCTCGACCGTCCGCATGGTAGGGTCATCGAATGCCAATCTGTTTGCATCGATCTCAGCCGGGATCAGCGCTCTCTGGGGCCCCCTCCACGGTGGTGCAAATGAAGCTTGCGTAAAGATGTTGGAAATGATTTTGGCAGATGGTGGCGACGTAAAAAAATATGTCGACATGGCCAAAGACAAGAATAACAATTTCCGATTGATGGGCTTTGGGCACCGTGTTTATAAGAATTTCGATCCACGGGCCAAAATTATTGAAGGTGCCTGCAAAAAAATATTACAAAAACAGGCTATCAACGACCCAATTTTCAGTATTGCCCAGCAGTTGGAAGATGTTGCCTTGGAAGATGAGTACTTCATCGAACGAAAATTGTATCCCAATGTCGATTTTTACTCGGGCGTGATTTATCGGGCGTTGGGCATACCGATGCCGATGTTCACGGCCATGTTCGCTATTGGTCGCTTGCCAGGTTGGATTGCCCATTGGCGTGAGATGCACTCCGATCCGAAGAAACGGATTTCTCGACCCCGACAAATTTACGTGGGCCCCACCCACCGAGATTTTGTGCCGCTGGAAAATCGATAGAATTTTACAGTGTTGAGCCAGCGTTATTAACGGGCTTGTCCGTGTCCTGGCTTGTCCGTTTCCTGGGATATTTTAACGCAGAGGACGCGGAGAATCGCTGAGAAGTAAGTTGCTAAACTCTGCGTGTCTCAGCGTCCTTCGTGTTCGCTGCGTTACTCAAAGGCATCGAATCAAAAGGTCATGTCATGCGTCTAGAGTTGATTGCCACTGTTTTGCTGAGTGGTCTTTTATTGTTGGCCAGCTTTTTGAGCCCAAGTGCCCAGGCGGCCCCGCCGGACGGTAAAAAGTATTTGATCATCCATGCCGATGATGCTGGCATGTCGCACTCGGTGAATCGGGCCACCATCGATGCTCTGGAGAATGGCCTGGTCTCTTCGGCCAGCATCATGGTGCCCTGCCCTTGGTTCAAGGAGTTTGCCCGTTACGCTCAAGCTCATCCTGAGTACGACTACGGTATCCATCTGACCCTGAATTCGGAGTGGGAAAATTACCGTTGGGGGCCGGTCATGTCACGCGATCAGGTTCCCAGCCTAGTCGATGAGGAAGGTTACCTGTGGGACAATGTGTCCCAGGTCGCCAGCCATGTCAAAGCAGAGGAAGTCGCCCTCGAATTGAGAGCTCAGATCGATCGGGCGAAGGCGTTTGGTGTTCCCTTATCGCATCTCGACACTCACATGGGCGCGGTCCTCAGTCGGCCGGACTTGTTGGAGGTTTATGTGAAGCTGGGTCTGGAATATGATCTGCCCGTTTTATTCATGCGAGAATTTGATGAAAAACGAACGCGTGAATATCCGGCCCTGGCCAAAGTTGCGGCGCAGTTTGCTAAGCAACTAGATCAGCAAGGACTGCCGCTGCTTGACGAGTTGGCACAGTTTTACGACGGTGAATCACACGACCAGCGGCGGGCCAAGTATCTGCAGGCGATCCATGCTGTGGAGGCAGGTGTTACCCAAATCATTATCCACTGTGGTTATGCGGATGAAGAATTGCGCTCCATTACTTCCAGTGCCCAGCGCCGTGACGGCGACCGGCTTATCTTTATGGAGCCCGAGGTGGCCTCACTCATCGACAAGTTGGACATCCAACTCATCGGTTGGAAGCAACTGCGGGAGTTGGAGACCAAAAAACAAATCGGACGCTAACGCATTGCGGCTGTCCATTTACCCATTACAAGCACACAGTGCGAGCAAGTGGGTCACGTTTACCGCAACTGCTCCACGTAACGTAACAACTGGGCGTCGAGTAACTTGAAGTTGTTGCCAAAGATGCGGGTAAATTCTTCTCGACGCTCGGCGGACGGATAGAGACTAAAGGCGGGTCTGGCGGCGACGCGGGCCAGGTAATCGCTGTATTTTCTGGGTTGCGTTTCAAATAGGTAAAAGGATAACAGCCAGGCCTCGGAGTAAGCCCCCATGGGGTTGGTGCGAAAGGTTTGGTCCGAACTGATCAATTGCAGTAAGGCGTTGTCGGAACGCTGCTCCAAGTGCTGCAAAAAGTAGTCCAAACGACCTTGATTGATGCGATCTTTACGGGTGCGTATGGCCCAGGCTTCGCGCATGCCAGGAGTCTCAAACATCATCGCCAATCCTTCGACCAGCCACTTGGGTTGTTCGGCGAAACGACGATGGACTCCCACATTGTAAGCGGTTTGGTGGGTAGCCTCATGAATGATGGTGTCGGTATTGCCATGAGCCTGGCCATGGTCGAATAGAAAAATGCGATTGGACTTGGGTTCGTAGTGTCCCAGGGTATTGGCCGGTAATGGAGTGCCGGTTGCCGTCTGATGATGGCGGTAATAATCTGCCTGGGTGCGAAACACGACGGCTACCAAAGGCACTTGGGGTTGTTGGATGGAGATGCCCCGCACACGCATGCTGCGCACGAAAGATCGGTAAAGCGTTTCCATCCGGCCAGCCCAATCGTGACGCGAGTCGTGTGGGTAGGCGACCACAAAATGCTGGGTCGTGCGTACTTCGAATCGATGACCAAATTCCTTTCGCAATCGTTGCTGCATTTCCGAAGAAGTATAACTGGAGAATTCCAATTTTGTTTTGCGTGCCTGTTTGGCAGCAGTGGGTGGAAATTCATGCAAGGCGCCATCGCGGCCTAATAGAAACATGTGCTGCGAGTCCCACAGCAAGGGCTGGCCCTCGAGCAGTTGATTGTCGACCCGGGCCATCATCATGAAGGGCGCCGGTCCGCCTGCCCAAGAAGCAGGCGCGAAGGCCAATCCGATAAATCCCACCAGGAGTAACAGGCTCCAGCGAAGTGAGTGAATGGATACTCTCATTTCCTAGGTGCTTCCACTTGATCTTAATACTTAAGAACGACTGATAATGAACGGTCCGTTTTTGTGCGATGCCGTATTGCAAACTATTTGATAACAGTCTGGACGTATAAATATGTCATCCTGAGGGAGCCTGGGCGACTGAAGGATCTCTGGTACACAACTCAGGTTTTGCACTATCAAGTCTACTACACGAATTTGGCCAGTTTCGGCTCGCCGACTGTCCAAGAGTGGGATCCGATCGTGACGGCAGATCAACTTAGGAGGGGAATATGATATATGCGGAGCAGCCTGTTGAAGAATTTTATATCGCACCGATATTTAGTGGCCACCTTCCAACTGATGCTTCTCAACTAGTGCCTTGATCCCAATGCTTCTCCCAACTCCACCAACGTCTTATTTCCCAGTTCCATTTCGTCGATCCAGCCTTGGAGCCCCAGGGGATCGCTTGGGTCGCAGGCAAGCAACTGCCGGATGATTTCCAGGGCCATGGCCGATTTGTCCAGTGCATGGAGAGACCAGGCCAAGCCGCGGCCGGCGTCGTAGAAGGGCTGGTTGGCCGGATGCAGGACCAGTAACGGGCTGGGCATTTTCTCTCGTTGCAGTGCCTGTAGCCCCAGTTGATAACCAAAGCCAAAGTGGGCCCGTGCCAAGGGCAAGTCCTGATCGGCTTCCACGGCCAGTTTTCCCAGTAGGAAATGGGCCGAGATGATTTCGCTGCAACTTCCCAGCAGCCACCTCAGTTCGTCGATCGCGATGTCGAATTCTCCTGCGGCGCCCATGGCCTCGACTTCTTCCAGATCTTCGCTCCGATCACGGACGGCACGTGGATGTACCAGCATCCAACCGGCGCCCCCGCGAATACGCCGCACACCGATTTGGTTGCCGGCTTTACCGCGACCCGCTCCACGCTTCGTATTTCGACGGCTGGAGTCCTTTTGAGGAGAGTGACCTGGGTTGGTCCGTTTTTGCTTATGATTGTCAGGACGATGGGACATGGCTTTTCGTTGGAATATTCGGGCGATTCGACTTTATCGATTGGGAGGTATGTAACGATATTGTGCTGCGCCTGATTGAGTTCAGTCGGGCTGTACTGACTGTAACGGCAGGAGCGGGTCTCTGAGAAGGGGATGGTGCCGGTTTTGCTGATTTCAGCAGGTCGTGACAGTCGAAAGTGATGTTGCAGATTTATCTGTTTGTGCGATTGTGAGCCCGCGCTAACCACTGAGATTCGACGAAAGGCTAAAGATGTCCGACGGTATGAGCAGGCCAGTCGAAATGCCTGAGAGGGTCTGTCGCAGCGGGGTTCCCGTTCGGACCGCTTGCAGGCGATTGGGTATCTGGAGTTTAGAGTCGGTGGCTGGGATATCCCTAGGGTGTCTGTTGTTTCTGACGGGTTGCAGTCAACCGGTGGATGTTGGGGCTATCGAACCATCGAGCGTAAGCAACCAAGCCGTTTTATCCAAGGCGACGCAGGTGCATCCGTGTGGCTTGCAGGCACCTCCCTCTCAGGCAATGCCGGAACACCCTGAGATCACCAGAGTGGTATCCTGGTCTGCGAAAGATCCGCAAGTTCGATTAGTGGGTACCATGACAGGAGAACCCTGGGCAGTGGAATCAGCAAATTCCCAGGAAGCCTGGCAGTCGAACGAGGGCCCCTTACTGAGACGCTTACCTCCGGTAGAGACGGTTCCCGTGATTTCGAATACCCAACCCTCTGCAGCTACCTTCGATCATCCTCCGGTCGTTCTTCTGCCTCCTCAGCCGGCACTCTTGTGGAAGTCTTCCAGGAATGAAATGGGGCAGCAGTCTCAGTCAAGTTGGCCTGAGGATTCGACAGGTCATGAGCTTGCTGTTCCCGAATCTGATGGGATTGCGTCAAGTTCTGCAACGCCAGAAGAGTCTTCGGAGCCGTCTTGGAATAATATTTCCGACGCCGACGCGGCCCTGTTCACCGGGGAATGGACGGGTGCGAAAAATCACGACGTGGCGCTGGCTAAAATTCAGCACGGTTACTTGTTGGCCGATCGACATGCCTACTATGCCGCGCGGCAAGAATTTATCCAAGTACTGCGGATGGTTTCTCGCACCGCGGATGCCAGGGAACAGACGACCTTGCGTACCACCGATTTGGCCAGCGGTTTGAGAGCTTTGGAAGAGGCGGAGGATTTTGTGCCTGCGGGGACCGGACTGGAGGCCGATTTAAACGTGGTCATTATTGCTTCCGCCCATCGCACCGCGGTCATGCAAGATTCCCAATTAGCACAACTTCAGCCGCGACAACTCATGGACCGTTATTTTCGTTTTGCTCAAATCAAGCTGGCCGCTGCGGTTGCGGACGATCCGGATGGATCGATGGCCTTGCATGCTTTGGGAAAACTTCAGCGGCGTCTGAGTCAACTGGAACCCAAGGAGCATCCACTGGCCCACCGTCAAGCGTTCGCATTTCAGCAAGCGGCCCTGTTATCGCACCGTTATAATCACCTGGCTGCCCATGAGTTGGGCGTCCTCTTGGCCGATGCGGGCCGTTACCCTGAGGCTGTTAGCCTGTTGGAGCAAGTTGCCGCCAAGGAGCCTCACCCGGTGGTGCTGCGCAATTTGGCCCAGGTGCAATACAAACTGGGGCGTGCCGGGCTAGCCGCTGCCAATGACCGTCAGGCCAACCAGTTGGCATCACAGTCGGGCGGCCAAGGCAGTAAGGTGCAGTGGGTCTCTCCGCAAGAATTTGCCCGTGCAGCCGACGCGACCACATTCGGCATGCCTGTGGAGTCACGGACAGACGGTGCCCATGCCAGTATGGCTCCTGCAGTCGCTGCCAATTACCCTATGGGCCCAGCCGCCATGGGCTCACAACAATCAGCACACATTTCACGGGTGCCTGACTCCCAATCTCACCCATCCTACTTGCGGGGAGCCCAATGAAACCAGTTTGCCATCCCACCCAACTCATGGCAGTCAGTCTTTGCCTGTGGCTAGGAATTCAAGTCGATGTTGGTGCTCAGCATGAGCCTTCTGGGAAGTTTTCTGCAACCGATCAGGAGCATGTTGCTACGGCCCTGTTGACCGTTCCCTTGGCGTTTTCTGATGGCTCCAGGTCTTCAGACAGTCATGCGGTACCGATTGCTCAAGGGCAACCCGTCCACCTTTGCCAGGCACTCGGTCCTGCTGCGCCGCATCCCATTTGGGGAGTCGACAGTATGGCGGGCGGAGGATGTGGAGAAGTTGGTTGGGAAGCGCGTGGTTGCGTCAACTGGCAGGCTTACGCTCAAGGCGAATACGTAGGACATGAGCGCATCGCGCATGTGCCCGAATACCGTGTCCGAGTGGGAGACTTGTTAGCTTTTTTGTACCGCTTGACCCGTGAAGAAACGGGCCAACCGTATGAGTTGGAAGTAGGAGACCAGATCCGAGTGGAGTCACTCACGGGCGACCAAGGGGCAGGCTCAGGAGGGGCTGCCAACGACAACATCCGTCGCGATTTGATCGTCCAACCCGATGGCACCATCAGTCTGCCCCTGTTGGGGCAGGTTCGCGCGACCCGGCGCACCGTTCCTTCGTTGCAAGCAGAATTGGAAAAGCGATACTCCCAGTATTATAAGGTGCCGGCGATCACGGTCACCCCTTTGCGTGTCAACACAAGGCTTACCGATTTATTGGAGACGGTCGATGCCCGTTTTGGCACCGGTGGTCTGCAATTTCGACTAACGGTGACTCCGGCGGGTAAGGTTTACCTGCCGGCCCTCGGTTCGGTGTTGGCACAAGGGTTGACGTTGGATGAATTGAAGTATGAGATCGATGCGCGTTACGATGCCAAGGTTCCCGGCGTGGAGGTCACGCCCCTGTTGGTGCAACGGGCTCAGCGTTACGTATTCGTTTTGGGGGAAGTCCCCAGGCCAGGACGCTTTGTTCTGGAAGGCCCCACGACTTTGATGGGTTCTATTGCACTGGCCGGCGGTTGGAACCAGGGAGCCAACTTGCGTCAGGTCGTGGTTTTCCGCCGCGGTGACGATTGGCGATTGCTGGCGACCATGCTCGATATTCGCGGCGCCCTCTATGGTCGCCGACCGACACCGGCCGATGAGATTTGGCTGAACGATTCCGACATCGTGGTGGTGCCCAAATCGCCTATCCAAGCGGTGGATGAGGTGATCGATCAGTTTTTCACCCGTGGTCTCTACAGTGTGTTTCCACAATTTGCTTTTGGACGTTGGCGATTTGGCTCGTTCAATTCGGTTGGAAACTGACATGTTATAAGACGCGAGTTACGAATTGAGTGGGTTGGCCTTTTATTGCAGTTCTGCATTCAGCCAGGCCAGGTAGGTTGCGCTACCGGCGAGGATGGGGGTGGCGAGTATTTCGGGACATTCGTAGGGATGCAATTGGCGGATGGCTTGGGATACCGCCGCAAATAGCGTGTCTCGTGTTTTGGCGCAGCAACGCCATTCCTGGGACTGCTCTATTTGACCCTGCCACCGGTAGGTGCTCTCGAGGGGGCCTTCGATCTGCACGCAGGCGGCCAATCGTTGTTCTACCAGCGCGGTGGCAATCCGCCGGGCATCGGTTTCGGTAGCCGTGGCGGTGGTGACTTGGATGTAATCGCATTTTTCACGAAGAGATTTTTTTTTCATGGTTGGGTTACGTAATAAGTGCGTGTTGGATACCTCCAATACGAGCACGCAGCGCAAGCAAGTGGGTCATTATTCGCTACCCACTCGCTTGCGCGTCGTGCTTGTATTTTTGGTTGGATTACGGAATAAGTATGCGCCGCGTGCTTGTATGGTATCTCGAAACTCCTCTCCGACGCTGCCTGTTGACCGACTTGTGCTTAGTGATCCCTGGCAGGATCTGGCGATCGAATGCCCACCAACAGCAACACCGCGGCGATGCCGATTGCCATGCCGGTCCAGGGGTTAAAGATGGCCAATGCAACTGCTGTCAGTACGGTCACACCCCGCTCGATTTGAGTCCGTGGGATTCCTATGGCCACGTAGGCACAGGCGAAACCGGTAAGTACGAGAGTCAAAGACAAGGCAATTCCCATCATCGGTTTGAGCCCCGTGACCAAAGGTTTCACCAAATAGAGCAAAGGTATGCCAAACACATAGTACGACGCGATTCCTCCAAACAGCGAATCCATGACCTGCCGCCCTTCACGCCAGCGCTGTACCACAATCACATGCACACCGGTCCAGAGGCAGCCTTGAGTGGGAAAAAAAGGAGCGAACAGGCCCATCAGAAGATTGCGGATGCACAGGGAGAAATGGCTGCGATTCAAGTTGATGTCGATTTTTTCATCGGCCCGGTCCGGTTCGGCGGCGCGCAACACTTCAATTCCGGTAATCAAATCGCCAAACACAATCACATATCCCATCAGGGCCAACGGCACTCCATCGACAAACATTTTCCAATCGGGCCAGCCAATCCAAAAGGGGGACACCTTCTGGAAGGTCTCCAGGAAGGGAGGGACGATCCAGCCCCACTCGAGTTGAAAGACAATTTCCCGGGTAGCTTCTCCGGCTGCCGTAAGATCGGGAGCGGCGACCAGAGGCCCCACCAGGGCGGCGATGAGGAATCCAGGCAGTAAGCCCAGGCTGGCCAAAATAGCCAGTGAGCGAAAACGAAGTTTGTAACGTTGTAAGGGCAAAGAAAACGTCAGTATCAGGCAGAAGCTTATCGCCAAGGTGGTAGCGACAGGTTGTTGGTAGAGGAAACGATGGGCGTCGTCGAGAAACACCCGCTTTAGCGCCGCAATGGAAGCACCTAAGATGATTCCGCCTTTCAGTGCCGCTGGCAGCCATCCGATCAGCCGTTTTCCCAAGCCGGTAATTCCCAATAGAAATACTAACAAGGAAAAATCAAGAGAGACGGCCGTCATGATCTGGAATTTTTCGGTGGGAGTTGCGTACACATCAACCCCATGGTGTTGCGCTGCCACGAAGGAAAGTGCCAATGGGAGGGCCGGTGTAATCCATCCGGGTGCAAATGGCTCACCAAACAAAATGGGCGTGCTACTGAGCAGGACTGCCTGGATAAAAACACAGGCGACGGCTTGTTCAAACCCAAGCCCAAAATCGGTCATCAGAATTGGGACCAGCGCCAGGCCGGTGGCACTGGCGACCAGCATCCCCTGCCAGAGCTCGGGCCATTGAGTGCGGGTGTGATAAAAGGGAACCCGCAGGGTGAACGGACCCCAGAGAATACCCGGCTGAATTTGACCGGCAGTGCGAGTGGGTCGCTTGAGAGACAAATTCATGGTTCCGTCCTATAGCAATGCTTAACCAATTGTTCCAAGTGAAAAGGAAGCCAGCGCAAACGTGTGTAAACAGCGTGCCCCAGCAACCGCTGTCGCACCGCCGATTCGTGGTCTGGGTAATCGACGAGCAGCGTCGTGCCAGTGTCGGGCACCCGCATCCCCCGACTAACCCGTTGCAGTAGTCGTTCCCGAGGTAAATTTTTCTCTAGCAATTTACCAAGTCGCCAGTCCGAGAGAACCGTCCTCCAGGCCAGTAGATTAGGGTATAGGTTAGAGCCGGCAATTCCAATTTGCTGGACCGTATCGCCATCCGCCGCTGTTAGCACACGGAGCGGATCCAAGGGATAGGGAGCTAAAAATTCGTCTCGATTTGGCAGTGGCCGATGGTTGACAAAATGGAGCAGATTCGCGTGGCCTGCCGCACTCCAACCGTAGCGGATCGGGGTGCCGAAAGTAACCACGTCAAGCGCGACCCGCTTGAGTGCGGATGCGGCTTGTTGCAGCTTTGCTTGAACTTCAGGCAGATCTCTGCGTACTCCGATTTTTTGCATCTCACGGAGCATTTGCTGCCCGTGAAGCCAGGCTGGCATATCGATGCGTCCGCTCCAATTCTGTCGATAGAAGCAGCGCGCCGCCCGGTAAAATTGTTTTCTCGCCGTCGAGTTGGCTGCCAACAAGTTGGTCAACAGTGCAAACAGATTGCCCGCATGGCTGTGTCCCCAGAGCACAATGCGCGGAGGCGACTGGGCTGCTGGTGCGGTGGTTGCCAGTGGCATGGATGCCAGTGCCGTGGCTGCAGGGCCTTGGGGCTCTGGCCTATCTGAGTCAGTTAAGCTTTTAGCCAGACAGGCCAACTCCTTCAACAAGCGTACCGCACCGTCGGCGCGGCCAATATGATTGTTCTGGCTGGACCAGTTGAAGCGTATCACGGGTATGGATCGACCGGCTCCAGCGCTCAATCCGGATTCCATGGCGGCGACGTAGGCCGGCGTGAAATTTCCCATTTCGCCCGCAACCCAATCCACCGTCTGTTTGCCAAATTGGCTGAGTGTTTTGCTCAGCGACGGCACCACCCGGGCTAGTTCCGTCATCAGTCCCAGGGCATCATTGCCGGCAAAGGTGCCATGCACGCAGTAAACGGCGACCACTCCCGCCTGTCCCATGGCAGCTCCAGTGGCTGCAATGCGGTCGTGAAACTCCGCCGACGATGGGACCGCTGGGAGACCTGCCGGCAGGAGTTGGTACGGCGCAGCGGGGTGACCAGACTGGTACAATTGGTGTCGAAATGGGTTGGCTCCCGACTGGTCGTAATGATTGATGGAGTGTTCCTCACGAAAACTGGACAGTCATTGTCACCCCCATGGATTTAAATGAGTGTCTTCAGGCGAAACCTTTAGGTTTTTCGATGCAGAAATGAAAAAAGATTATATGGGTTCGCACTGCCTTGGGTGCCACCGACACTTGTCCGTAAAGAGCTCTACTACTCATTCGTTATCATTCGGACATGTGTCGGTGTGCGTAGCACAAGAGGTCATGACCGTGACATAAACTGCGATTGCCTCCTGTGCTGCGCACACCGACAATCGATCGAAAACGTCAACTCGCAGAGTATACCTATTCTGATCGACTGTCGGTGCCACCCTCATGCCTTTAATACCAACATAGGTGAAGGACTGTTAGTCCGAAACTCACGAAACTAACTAACCCACCTGCTTCAACGAGTGGTAATATTAGTTTATACGGACACTAGTAACCCAGGTGAATACTCACGCCAGGGCCGTAAACCATTGGGTAGACCGGATAGGCCCGCATATACGGACGGGCGACGACACGTCGTACCGGATAAGGTGGCAACACGGCCCGAGCAGTAACTCGTCTGACCGGTGCTACGACAACAGGACGGCGGACTACCAGGCGACGTCTTCCCCAAGCTTGCGCTTCGCTCGCGCTACAGAGGGCCACACCACCAACCAACAAGATCATCAACATAGCTCGTTTCAACATGATTTTCTCCCTCGACTGGGTTGTCTAAGACTTTCGAAAGCTGCCTAGTATCACAAGTCTAACGGATGAACCAAGCAATGGACATTCCAAGCTGTGGGCGACTGCCCGACAACATTCATCCATAAGTGCATATCGTATGCCAAGGATAGCTTGACAGACCGGAAATTATCCGCAGACGGTATTTACAGTCATTTTTCGAAGAAGGTCATTTTCACGCACGAACCGAATGTCGTCAATTAGATCCACCAAAATCTCACAATGGTTTTTCTGGAAGGCTGGAACAGGCGGTAGCGCTGTGTAGGAAAATGGAACTGGAATACGAGCACGCAGCGAGCGCAAGTGGGTCCTTATGTGCCTACGCACTCGCTTGCGCTTCGTGCTTGTATTTCAGAGATTTCAGCCACGATAAAATGTTTTACAGCGTTGCCTAACGAGGCGGCCCTAAGCGAGTTAGCAAAAGCGAGTTAGCCACCCACAATCAAAAAAAAGGCCAGCAGCAAAGGGATGCTACTGGCCTGATAGGGGGATCGGATAAAAGCCAAATCATTAAAAACCAAATGAGAGATGGACGCCACTATGGCCACCGTGTCTATAGTGGCCGTGGTGCCCATAATAATGACTCCGGTGACCGCCATAGTGGCCATAGCCATGGTGAGATGGATAGTAACTGTGATGATAGTACGATACCGAGGGCCGGTAGCTGTAGTGACTACCCCTATAACTGTTACACCCATGGCGGGCCATGGCGGTTGAGGTGCCAATCAGTGCGAAGAGTCCTAAAACGGTCAAAGTAAAGTAGAGGCGGCGGAACATGATCACTTCTCCTTGTATAGGGTGTTCGAAGTGGCGGGGATAGTTGAGAGCCAGAGCCACATCCGATTGCTAATCCTTTGGTCTGGTTTGCATTAACCTGCAGTTCCCGTGCCAGTTAGAAATGAACACAGCCTAAAGTGTTATCCAAAAAGGACATAGGAGAATAGCACGGAATCCGCCCAAGTGCCCAACCGCATTCAATCCGATATCATACTGACTACAAAAGTGTCAATATGTAGACGCAAGTAAGAAAGAAGGCGCGAGTTAGAAGGCGCGAGGCGCTAATTGGCGCAGTCCATTATTGTCTCCTACTGGGATCTAAAAACCCTCGTCTTCAGGCGATCACTTCAGTAGAACTAGGCTACGGAAGCGTACTTCGATACCGGGCAAAGCGGGCATAATAGCCGCGCAGCGGCGACATCG
>JBDOMT010000298.1:0-2715 GCA_039831705.1 Pirellulales bacterium
TCGATTATCCAGATAACTGGAGGATTGAAGATTACGATAAGGGAGTGGATTCAGAGGTTGTGCAGGTCGTGGTCACGAGCCCCCAATCCGCTTTCTGGCATCTGTGCAAGCATCCAGTGGATGTAGAATTGGATACTCTATTTGACGAAGGACTTGCTGCGATGCGAGTCCAATATCCCGAAATGGAAGTAGAAGTTGCGGACGATTTGACATCTGCGGGAGGATGGGTAGATGAGCATCTTGTTTCAGATGAACTAAGGGGCGGATCTGCCGCGGGAACAAAGGAAGAAATCAATCGAATATACGGTTACAATGTCAATTTCATCTGCCTGGACTTGACGATTACCGCCTGGTTGCGGGGAATTCGAACTCCTACCGCAAGCTACCTGCTACTTTGTCAGGCCGAAGATCGCGAGTTGCTTGGGATGGGCGCCGTATTTCGTGCCATGTGGATCAGCCTGATTCGCAATGAACAGGAAGTTCAACATAGGCAATAATGAACTCCGTGACTACCTGACAGAAGCTTGCAGGTGAGGATTTTAGCCCCATCGTGTAAACAATGAACTAGCGCCAACAACTAGCGCCTAGTAACTATCTTGCCCCCCATCCAAAGCATTATGGAACACTCATCTTTAGATACATTCTTTCAAGGCCAATCGAGCTTTTTTCTGTCACTAGAAATTATCGGCATTCTCGCTTTGTTGGCCAAAGGGGCCGACTGGTTAGTGGGTGAAGCGGTTGTGCTTTCGGAACGCTCCGGACTGCCCAAAGTAATCATTGGCGCAACAATCGTCAGCCTTGGCACCACGGCGCCCGAAGCGGCCGTATCCGTATTAGCCGCCCTGCAAGGCAAATACGAGATGGCATTGGGCAACGCGGTAGGGTCGATTATTTGCGATACTGGGTTGATTTTGGGAATTGCCTGTTTGATCGCTCCTCTCAAATTACCGCGTGCCATCGTCAATCGACAAGGATGGCTTCAATTGGGAGCCGGTATCCTCTTGGTAACTATCTGTTGGCCCTGGGGACGGGAAGGTACTCCTTGGCAACTTCAGCCAGATGCCGATTGGGGCAACCTGCCCCAATGGGGTGGAGGCCTGTTTGTCACCCTGCTTATTGGCTATTTGTGGCTTTCAGTCCGCTGGGCACGCTCTTCTTCGACCGGTTCAGGGAAGGACAACGGGGAGATCTCGCTGGAAGAATGGGAACATGATGCGGCCGCCCCAATGGGCCAGGTTGTAGGCAAATTGTTACTGGCCATCGTGTTGGTGGTTGGAGCCAGTCATGTATTGATCCCAGCCATTCAGGTAGCGGCCGAACGCTTGCATGTGCCCAGTAGTATCGTCGCAGCCACGTTGGTGGCGTTTGGCACTTCGCTACCCGAATTGGTGACCGCTGTAAGCGCTACACTCAAAGGGCATGGCGATCTGGCGGTCGGAAATATTATCGGAGCTGATATTCTCAACGTGCTATTTGTTGCAGGCGTTTCGGCGGCTGTTACCACCGGTGGACTTCCCGCCCCCGCTTCGTTTTATCAGGTGCTATTTCCCGCCATGCTCGCCATACTGATCGCCTTCCGAGTCATGGTGATATTTTCTAAAGATCACATGAAACGCGCACATGGGATTGTGCTGCTGGTCGTTTATTGTCTGACCATGGTGCTAAGTTACACATCACTCCGTGGTGAGCCTGTAGTTGCCGGAGATCAAGACACTGGGGCATCTACAGAATCGGAGGTTTTCTCAGAAAAATAGTCGCCATCTTCCAATGGATTTTGTTCTTGCAAAATTCGTATCAAGGGAATCGACGAAGTATTAACCTTTCCCTGTCCTTCCTGGCCCGATTCTGCGCGCAGGTAAACTTGCTCCAACTCATCCGGATTGCCGGCGATGGTGACAATATCACCCAGTTGAAATACCTCGTCTCCTCCAGGACGCACATTTTGTGCCTGCCCTGGCCGTTTGATGGCTACGAAAACCACATCGGAAAAGTACCTCCCTACTTCCATGAGTTTATTCCCCACCATGGATGAATTTTCCATGATGGTAAACTCCATCAATTCCAGATCGCACTCTTTGCTCCGATTGTTGCGGAGATATTCAGACAGTTTGGGCCGTAGTATCGCGTCCGCAATATTTAAGCCCGCGGTAGTGTAAGGAGACACAACCATGTTCGCTCCGGCCCGTTCCATCCGTCGCGCGGCACCCTCAGTCGATGCACGGTTGGCAATGAAGGCTTCCTGGTTCATCTCACGAACACTCAGGATGGCGAAAACATTTTCCGCATCTGAATCTATGGCACATATCACACCGCGTGCATGACGTACTCCCGCCTGCTCCAAAATATGATCTTCTGACGAATTGCCATGAATCGCCAGGCAACCATGCTCGATGGCCACATCAAAGCGCTGCTGATCGTTATCGATGGCAACGAAGGGGATGTTGGCTTCCCGCAATTCCTCACAAATGGCCCCTGCCATGCGCCCGTACCCACAGATGAGAAAATGGTTTTGTAACTGATCGATGTTCTTTTGCATTTTCTTTTTCCATGTGGACTGGCAACTGACCGCAAGTTGGACAAATGAGGTAAGGCTGTAAGTGGCCGTGCCAATGCCAAACACTGAAGACCACCGCCTGAAGGCGGAGGGTTCGCCGACAGTCGGCTAAAGCCCGACTTTCTGGTTGTGGCTTACTTACCGCAATCGCCACGAAGTGG
>JBDOMT010000418.1:0-12027 GCA_039831705.1 Pirellulales bacterium
CAGTTTTACCGCGTAGCTTGCGTTCCAGATCGTTGCGACAATCTTTGGCTAGCTTCTCGTTGAACTGCTCAAAGTCATCAAAGCTGGGAATAGGCACCATGAAATTGCTTCGAGAGAACTTGACCAAGCCTTCCGTATGACCCTTTTCGTTCGGACGTCTGACCAGGCAGAAATGGTGCGCGTAAAGATAGTGCGACTGTAATCGCAAGAATTCGCGTGTCGGTTTCTCGCCACGCCTGCCGACGATCTTGGCCACGGCGATCTTCGGGTTGTCATAACTGATCCGATTCGGCACACCGCCGAAAAACTCAAACGCGCGGACATGCCCTTTTTGGAACGTTTCGGTGCATTCTCGCGGGAAGGCCTGACAGAAAAACGCGTCGCTGTAAGGCAGCGACATCACGCAGAACATGACCTTGATCTCGCGGCCCCGATAGATGGCTCGCGCCTCGCCGAAATCGAACTGCGACTCGCCCGGTGGATGCGAGAGAGGCATGAAGACTTCGGCCGTCGCTTGATTCCTGCGCCGAATTGCATCACGGACGACTGATATTTTTCCAGTGTAGCCGTGCTCTTACAAAGCCTTTCGCAGATGCGCTTGCCCGTGTGACGCTGCTTTGCGTGGACCTTCTTATCGGCCTCCATAATCTCGTGGATGATTGGAATGAACTTGCCAATCTTGGGTTTGACGCGGGTAGTCTTTCGGCGATAGCCGGGCGGTTCCTGGTGCTCGAGAATCTTCCGGATCGTCCGAAGATTCAGATTGTACTTCTTGCAGGCTTCACACCTGCTCATGCCGCCCGCAAGAATATCGCGACGGATGTTCGTCCACTTGTCCATGTCGGTAATCACTCATTTCCCTCGCGATCCTAAGTATTGTCTGACTTGCATCGATCATTCGATCAATGCAAGTCTTGCTCAGAATCAGCGAGTAAGGGTAATGAGCGCTGCACTTTTCGATCGGCGTTTACACACTTGGAAGGGATCAGGTTTATTCGGATCAGCGGTGGTCCATTCAAAGACATTGCCTCCCACATCTTCGGCACCATAGTAAGTGCTGTTGCCTGCACTGCCTACCGTGGTTACATTTCCGCTGATCTGTCCATTCCAGCCCGCACCATGAAAAAAATTAACGACTGTGGGACCAGGATTTCTTACGTCGCCGTTCACATCTGCAACGGCCTGCAAAGGCAATGTATCGCTAGCTGTAGGGTAATACCACCATTCGTCTCCGTCGCTAGTAACGGCTCCAGGTTGATAAAATGCAGCTTTGTGCCATTCATGTTCGCTAGGAATGAAGACTTGGGCATCAGGGTTGCGGGGAGCATTGGTTTCAAATCCGATAAAGGTATAGGCGCCATCTTCAGTGGTTGTTGCATCCTGCATCCCAACGGGTTGATCGTTGTGGAGCCAATTGGTGTAACGAGCCGCATCGTGCCATGTCACGTAGTTCACCGGTTTGTTGCCCATGTTTGGTTTTACCGAGTACATGTAGCTGCCACTGCTGCCAGATCGTAGGATGCCACCCCATGCCTTTGATTGCATGTGTGTCCAGTAAAGTGCATTCGTGTCGGTGCTGGCGACCGCATTCAGGAACTCAGTATACTGGGAATTCGTCACTTCATACTTGCCCATTTGGTATACGTAATCAACTGCTCCATAACCACTGGTACCATCTGCTTGTTTAACCGTGTGATCAGCATTACCTGGATCGCCAACGACAATCCATTCCGTCATGACGGTCGCTGACACGTGGTCGGTCATACATGCAGGCAAGAGCAATAGCACGATAAGTCTGCCGAATATCGTTCGATGTGTCATTAGCAGCTTCTCCGGTAAAAATATGCGTCAAATAGCAAGCACGATGTAACAATAAATGATACGAAGGCTGTAAAAGGTCCACCAAGCAATTGGATGGAAAGATCCTGTCGTCGCGAATGAGATAAATTAACGATAAGCCAACAGCTTCCCCGGTAGAATCATTCTATGGACGCATGGGCAATTACAGCCCCCTGCATCAAGTATACTCTAACGATGTATTAAAATGAATAAGTGGTAAATTGGGAGCTGATAAAGCACTCCGATGCTCTTGTCGTCGTAAGGATTTCGTTATTCCGGAATCTTGGTGCAAGCGAACGGCGTAGACTCAAAAACGGGAGAATTTTTACTAGGAGCTGAAGGTGCTCCTGCTAGGATAGACAAGGGGGATTGGAGGGGATTGGAAATTAAGATTCCCATAAGCAATGTGGATGCAGGTGAAAATTTCAGGACATGCCTTTTAGAGAAGCCATCAAGTGGAAATTATAAATGAGAATTCTTAAGCTATTGATATTACTGTTTTTATTTCCAGGGATAGCACATGCCCAATGGTCGATGGTAGTGATTCCCGATACGCAAAACTATATGAGCAGTTGGCCGAATAACTGGCCTTGGTTCGAATCACAAACTGATTGGATCCGTGATCAAGATGTAGAATTTATGTTGGGGACTGGAGATATTACCTATAACAATTCCACCTGGCAGTGGGCAGCGATACAGCCTCAGTTGGATAGCATGAACACACCGTATATTCTCCCTACCGGCAACCATGATTACTCTCCTATTGGGCATCATACACGACACGAATGGAAACCGAACACTCCCTATAACGACTATTTCAATGAGACTTTCCCCGGGCTGACTCCTTGGCAAGAAGGGGATTGGGTAAACAGTTACGTAAGGTACGCTGCTCCTGACGGCCGCCGGTTGTTGCTGCTCAACCTGGAAGATTACCCCAGACCGGAAGCATTAGATTGGGCCACCACAATCCTCGATCAGTACCCTTATGACACAGGGATTGTTGCCACCCATATGAACATCGAAGAAGGTGCGGCGGACCCGGTCACCGGTGAAGCCACGTATGCGAGGGATGAGTTCTCAGAGCCGCTGTGGCAATGGCTAAGGACTACCAGCAATGTGGATATGGTCTTTAATGGCCATGAATATGATGGCGATGATACGGATATTGATGAGTCATTATTCTTTGCGGCTAATTGGGCGAGTGTGGCAGATGATGGACATATTATCCATGAAATAGGATTCAATACCCAGCGTGTTTTTGGTGGGGGTGGGAGTTGGTTGAGGTACTATACGTTTGATGGTGAGAGTGTTCACGCTCAAACGTACAGCCCACACCTGGATGAATGGAAAACAGACCATCGTAATGACTTTTTGATACATCTCCCTCCGATCGTCGATTTTTCCCTTGAGGAGTGGAATTCCAATTATGGCAATGGTTTAGATGGTTTTGATTTCCTGAATTGGCAAAGGCAGTTACCTACTTCTCTATTGGCTGTCCCGGAACCTTTGACAGTACCAGAACCGTCTGCCTTAATGCTTCTGTTGCTTGGTTTCTCGGGCTGGGTTTGCCCACTGCGAAAATAGCGTAGATTTCATAAGCTTAGAACCTTTTCCAGAACTGACTGCAGGCTGAAAGCCTATACCACCAACCGGCTGGAGGCCTATGTTACTATGGGCGAATATGGGATAGGTTCTTAATCTGTACGGTATCGCCAGATTCTTTCATTCCAACTTGATCATTGCTCTATGGAGTCCAACTCTTACAATCAAAAGCGTCTAACATTTGTAGGCGCACTCCCCCCGCCAGTGACCGGCATGACCGCGATGACCGCAGTCATTGTACACGAGTTGCAAAAAGTCGGACCGGTGCGCTGCTTTAATTGGTCCAGGAATAAGACCCTCAAAGGGTTGCGTTGGAAAATGGCACGTATATGGGGTGCGTGCAAATCAGTTGTCGGCTTAATTTTCAGTCGACGACAGTGTCATGAAATCGTCTATTACCCCATTAGTTCTGGAGGCGGACTTTACTACGATATTATCATTCTTACAGTGGCCCGTGTGCGTGGCTATCGAACCGCAGTTCATCATCACTCCTATTCATACATCGATAGATACGACAGACGGATGGCCTTGGTGAACACCATCGTTGGTCAATCGGGAATCCACGCCGTACATTGCGACAAAATGCGTGAGGATTATCTCACCAAGTACCCAAGTGAAGCACTTTTTTTGTTTGTGCCACCCACCGTTGTTTCTCAGAAACTTGAAGCGGCAACGCCTTATGAACACCGTGGATTTACGCTCGGTTGTTTGAGCAATTTAACGATTGCCAAGGGACTGGATTTGACCATTGCCACTTTTGAAGAGTTGGTCAATTTGAACCTAAAGGTGCGATTGCTGTTGGCTGGGCCTTGCAAGGGAAAAATAGAAAAGAAGCTTATCGATGAAGCAATTGCAAAATGGCCGGACTTGGTGGAATATCGTGGCCCCGTGTATCAAAAAGAAAAAGCACAGTTTTACGCAGATATCGATGCATTTATCTTCCCCACTCGTTATAAGGTGGAATCGTGGGGAATTGTGCTCACTGAGGCATTGTCTGCAGGACGTCCTGTGATTTCTTACGATAGAGGATGTATTTCTCATATCATTCGTGGAGACTGCGGAAGAATTATTTCACGCAGTACGGATTTTGTTCCTGAAGCAGTTTCCCTGATTCAACAATGGATTGAAAGCAAGCAACTCTATGAAGTTGCTTGCCAGCAGGCTCTCGTTCGTAATCAAGAATTGGAACGAGATGCAATAGAACAATTGGAGGATTTTGTGCAAGAATTGCATGATCTTGCGTAGGGGCTATTTAGATTGACGATACCGATAGCCAGTGAGGCAATTTAACAGAAGTCCAGTAAACAACAGCCACGAAGCTGGTTCAGGTACTTGCATCAAATTTGTCGTTGTTGTTGCTATTGCTGTGGCGTTTGCGGATTGTTGCTGCCACCATTGGAAATCTATTACATCGACGACACCATCTCCATTCGCGTCCCCGTCGAAGTTCCCGTCTTCGTCAATGTCTGCGTCCCAACCAAACGAGATGTCCCAGAATAACAAGTCTTGGCCGTCCACCAACTGGTCGAGGTTTTTATCAGCGGCAACATAGCCCGTGGTCTCTCGTTGCATTACGAGGAAATCAGCCCCGTCCGTATCCCCGTCGTTGTCCAAATCCCCCAGTCCATCGATACCGAATGACTGCTCCAAAATGCTCATGTCGTCGCTGTCGACTGCGCCTTGCTGGTCCAGGTTGGCGGGACTTTCGTCAAGTAGAATCTCTACCTGAACGCTTCGCTGCCATAGGAGAAAATCAGCCCCGTCGACCTGTTTGTCGCGATTGACATCCAGCCGTGGGATAGGAAGAGAACTTTCCCACAACTCCAGGTCCTCGTTGTCAATGTTGCTATCGTTGTTGAAATCAGCCCCTGGAGGTATCACCGTCGAAAAATCGAACAGATAGGCCTGGCCCACATCTGGTCCGACCGTGCTGCTATTCGTGCGCCAAGCCCCAGCCAGGCCTTTGTTGCCACTGATGCCCACTGCGGTGCCGAACTCGTCGTAGCCTGCGGGGTCGGAAGCGGAGAATTTCAACAGCTCGTCGCCAAAAGTCAGGTCAAATAAGTAAGCGGAACCGGAGTTGCTGCCGCTGTCAGCATTGTCGCCGAATGACCCTACAATTGCCGTGTTGCCACTGATTCCCACAGCATAACCGTATTCGTCACCCAAGCCGTGATCGGAGGGGGTCAACTTAAAAAGCTCATTCCCCGTAGATACATTAAATACATAGGCAGAGCCAGGGCCACCGCCCGTATAGTTGTAGCCCCAGGTTCCGACGATGAGTTTGTTGCCTTCGATATCTACGGCGTAGCCGAATTCGTCGCCTTCCTTAGCGTCTGAGGCGGTCAGTTTCATCAGTTCGTTGCCAGTGGTTACGTCAAACAGGTAGACCGCACCAGAGTTTGTGCCCACACCATCAGCGCGACGTGAACCGACAACGGCAATGTTACCGCTGATCGCCGTCCAGTAACCAAACCAGTCGCCCGCTGCGGCATCGGAGGCTGTCAGTTTGAAGAGTTCTTCTCCCGTGGTTGCATCAAACAGGTAGGCCGAGCCAGAGTCCCTGCCTGCGTCGTCGTTGCGGTAGGACCCAGCAATGACCCTGTCGCCGCTAATATCCAGACCGTGGCCAAATTGGTCTCCCTCTGCAGCATCGGAGGCTGTCAGTTTGAGGAGTTCGTTTCCTGTTATCACGTCGAACAGATAGACCGAGCCTGAGTTGGTGCCTGCATGGTTGTCACCGTACGCACTCACAATGGCCGTGGTGCCGTCGATCGCAACCGAGTGGCCGAAGATTGCTTTCGCCTCAGCGTCAGAGGCGGTGAGCTTGAAGAGTTCGTTTCCTGTCGTGGTATCAAACAGATAGGCCGAACCGGAGTTGGTGCCCGCATCGTCGTTACGATTCGCTCCGACAACGGCAATGTTGCCTTCGATCGCAACCGCCTGACCTAATCGGTCGTCGGCCGCCGCATCAGAAGCGGTGAGTACGATTTCCGTATCAAAGGGTGCAGCCCAGGCTGACGACGTCAATAAACCAGCCGCAATGACAGTTAGTGACAATAAGGTTGAAGCGGCGGCTATTTTCATGTGTTGTTCTAAATTCGTATAAATTGCTACTGGAGGCTACTGTCAACGAAAGAAGCCGCCAAAATCACGCACCTTTTGCTGCCCGAAGACAGCTAGGAGCATAGATTTGTGGCGGCTGCGTTAGTCCATGCCTTTGGGGACTAATAATGTCGAACGGCCTTCTCAGGTTACCTCCATTCTACCAACAACTATTTTTCAGTGCAATTATTTTGGAATCTTAATATTCTGCTGCCTGAAAAGTCGCTCTACGGCCTTGTATGAGCAACTTATTATTATTGTTTTGGGGTTTATTGTTTTTTTCAGGAATGAGTGCGATTGTTGGAGCCGAGCGGATGTGCTCTCAGTTAACAGCAATTGCTGTCAATGAGCCTTCTGAGAGTCACGTATTTGCACTTATCTCATTCAGTTTGTGATTTGTTCAACAAAACGAGGTAATTGTTCTACTGCTTCCTGGTCAAGCTCACGATATCGTTCGAGCGCCTGAACACATGCAGCATGGAATAAGGACTGGTCTAGAATCCATTGCTCGATCAAATCGGAGGCTTCGGCAACAAAGTCACCATCTTGCGCTACAACCTTGCCACATCCATCGTGGATAATGTACGACACACAACCACGATCGTAGGCGATGGTAGGACATGCTGTTGACAAGGCTTCGGTTAAGACGATTCCCCACGATTCGTTCTTGTATTGTGTAGGAAATAAAAAAACGTCAATGTCAGAATAGAATTTGGCTTTGTCATCTCCATAGGCAGGACCGCGATATTCAACGTTGTCTGGCCATTGCTTTTGGGCAGTTGTGATTAATTTTTGTTCTTCCGCTCCCATGCAAGGTCCTGCTAGGATCAGCCGCACGTTATTATGTCTCGAATGCACACGCTCAAAAGTTTTTAGCACGATTGGCAAACCCTTGGCGATGGACAGATTGCTGAGGCAGCCAATGGTAGTTGGGTGCTCCCGCTTGCGCTCGTCTGTGGCTAGCAATTGTTGGGATACAATTGTAGGTGGGACCCAAGGAAACGATGCTACCGATGGGTAACGGGACAAAAAGTCTTGCTCCATCTTTTCACAGTAAACAACATGTGTGCCTTCACGACCAACCAGACGATTTAGAAGAGCCATGCGCCAATCGTACTTGTCGATATAGGCATAGACATGGTGATGGACGGCAATCCTATATCCTCGAAAACGTGCAACCATTGCAACGAGAAGATCGTAGTAGAGTCCTAATCCCGAATTGGCGGGAAAGTAAACAAGCTCCTGTTTTCGACGGGAGCCAAACAATAGCTTCAATACGGACACCGCGAATCCGCGTGCTCGGACCAGCTTCCAGTGAAGGCCTAAGGATTGCTTTCCGCTGCTCCAACCATAGTTCCGCACTGACGTTTTTTTGTCTAGTGCGTTTACAACTAATTTGGTTATCTCCGTCATTCCTGTTACTGGAGGTGGCAATGGGCCAACGAAAGTAACAGGCTTGGTTTCTTGTTGTACGCTTTGGCTCATTGCGTCGCTTGTCATCGGAAATAAGGAGAGACTACAAGCTCTTGATAGATCTTACCGGCCTCGGGGAACCTGTTAGAATTCTAATTGCCAGCACGATGAATTGCAACAAATTGAAACAGTCTTTACAATTTCTAGATATTCGACAGAGGTATTTAGTCATACCTTCTTGACACTTTGGTGGAACCGGTTCGATATTGGATTGAGCAGGCACAGCGGTGAACCCGATATCATTTGCAAGGATCGGAAATTATTCTTTGGCTTCCAGCAGTTAGATTTCATTTGCAGGACGCCAGGACTCTATGTTGAAGCCGTAGGTGTACATGATGGTGCTATCCTATCGGATATCTCAGGATTTCAGTCTGTAGGGGTAGTATCAGACGAGACCAGCGTTCCGATTGTGAGTATATATGGGCCTCACGGGGCTTGGAATCTCAGGATCTTATTTCTTACGTGGTTTAGCCAATTAACATAAGGGGTAAGGTTGACTAGACTAAAGGGCTTGCCCACAACGAACGATGTAGGCTTACCCCCGCAGCAAGTAATGTAAAACGGGCTTTTGGCCCGTTGGTGGTTTTACGCCGACTTTTCTCAAGGCGTAAAACAATAGATATCACACTTTTTTTGCATTAGAAAAAAAGAATGACTATGGCTGACCAAAAACGAATTATCAATGTGTTATGCACACTTGGCCCGTCGTCTTTGAACCGGGCGACCATTGAGCGATTGGAGGAACGGAATGTCGATCTTTTCCGGATTAATCTATCCCATACACCGCTGGATAAAATCGCAGAAACGATCGAGACGATTCAATCTTTTTCTACCGCAGTGCCCATCTGCCTGGATACCGAAGGTGCCCAGGTTCGCAATGGCACAATGATTCCTGATGTTGTGGTGAAGGATCGCCAGCATGTGCGTTTGGTCGCTGAACCAGTGGAAGGGGATCAGAGCTGCCTGTCACTGACGCCTCCAGATGTTTTTAAGGAGTTAAAGGCGAACAGCCTGGTGGGAATCGATTTTGATGGAGTCGTGCTGTTGGTGCTTAAAGCCGACGGAAAGTGCGCGGAGGCCGTAGTACTCAATGGCGGCAGAATTGGTTCCAATAAGGCCGTGGTTATCGATCCGGCTCCTAAACTGCCACCGCTCTCAGGAAAAGATATCGCTGCGGTTGAGATTGGACGGCGTTATGGAATTATCCACTACGCCTTGTCTTTTGCCAACTGTGCGGAAGATGTGATCGCGTTGCGTGACCTGGCCGGCCCTGATTCTATTATCATTTCGAAGATCGAAAGCAAACGGGGTGTTCAGAATTTGGATGAAATTCTGAAAGAAACCGATGAAATTCTCATTGACCGAGGCGACCTTTCACGGGAAGTGCCTTTGGAGAATATCCCCTTGCTGCAAAAGGCAATTATACGCAAAGCCAATATTGCCAAGGTTCCAACCAACGTGGCAACCAACTTGCTGGAATCGATGATCGTCAACCGCAAGCCGACGCGGGCTGAATTGAATGATATCATCAACACCATGATGGACGGGGCCAACGGCCTGGTCCTGGCGGCTGAGTGCGCCATCGGAAAACATCCGGTTGGCGCTGTCGACATGGTGCTGAGTATGATTGAGCGATATCGTCAGTCGCTCGATGGCCACCGTATCGAGGACTTACTTCAAAGTGGACAATTGTTGTTGCCCTCACTGCATGGGTGCAGTCCGCAAAAAAGTTCCCAACCTGTTCGCCACTACCAAACTTCTAGTGAACTGGCCAAAAAATTACCAGCGATTGAGGTCGATCTGGAAACGGCAATGGATATTGAGCAGATTGCCCACGGGGTCTATTCGCCGATCAAAGGATTCATGACCCAAGCAGAATTAGAAGGAGTTCTTGACGATTGTCGTCTGCCTGGGGGCCCGATATGGACGATGCCCATTATTCTACAGGGTAGGAGTCAGGAGTTTGCTGCGTTTCAACCGGGACAGTCAATCCGTCTCATGGACCGTCGCACCGGAGAGTCGACCGCCATCCTCCACCTTGAAGATAAATATGAGGTTGATTTGAATAGTGTCGCCAGCCGTTGGTTTGGCACTACCGACCAGGCTCATCCAGGAGTTGCCCGATTTATGAGTCGGGGAGTTACTCTTCTGGGTGGTGAGATCGAATACTTGGGACCTGCGAATGTTGCCCGATCACCTTACCAACTGACACCCGATCAGACACGGATGCTTTTTGACATCAAGGGATGGAGTAAGATTGTGGCTTTTCATACACGTAATGTGCCCCATCGGGGCCACGAGCATGTGATTGCCAATGCGTGTGATCGGAGCAATGCGGATGGTGTCTTGATTCATCCAGTCATAGGTCCCAAGAAAGCGGGAGATTTCCTGCCCGATATGATTTTGGGGGCCTATGAGCGGCTCATTACCGCGGCATTCCCCAACGCATTGTTGGCCGCTTTCAGCACTTATTCTCGCTATTGCGGGCCACGTGAGGCGGTATTCACCGCATTGTGCCGAAAGAATTTTGGTTGTACTCATTTTGTGATTGGCCGTGATCACACAGGGGTCGGCGGTTTTTATGCGGCTGACGCCAATAAGGAGCTATTCGATTCGCTGGGCGATATTGGCATTACGCCGGTATTTTTTGACACCGTTTATTATTCGGACGAGCAGGCTACGACCGTGGAATGCAGTGCACCGAATGAGAATGAATTCAAGGTAATTTCGGGCACCATGATTCGCGAGCTGCTGGAGAAAGATCAACCGGTCCCCGAGTGGTGCATGCGCGAGGACATTTCTAGTTGGTTGTTGGAAAAGAGAAGTTCAGGTCACTCGTTATTCGTGGAGTCATGACAGATAGCTTTATCTTGAATAGGCTAGAGCCTATCCCAAATTCCCCTCCCCCGTTTACGGGGGAGGGGTTAGGGGAGGGGGTTTTTATATTTCGTTGACCGTGGAGTCTCAATTTTGTTGGGTATGGTGAAAAAACCGTTATTCTGGCTCGCTTCAAAATTTCGGCGAGGCTATCTGTCGACGGCGGAAGAGCATCGAGGGCGTCGAACGGTTTTCATGTGTGGTTATCCCATATCGGGGAATTCATGGATTAGCTACATGCTTTCCTACAGCATGAACATCGCCTACAACAATGCAGACGGTCAGATGGCAGCCTCTCGAGATCTGCTGCTCCCTCTGTTAAGCGGGACCAACCCGCACTCGGGTAGCGATCGCTTTGATAGAATATTGAAAACGCATGCAAGTCCGAGTGCCGTAAATCGTCACCGTGAAGATGAAGTTGTCTGTATTGTTCGGGATGGGCGTGATGTGGCGAATAGTTATTTCCATCGAATTGAAAAAGTCTGGCCTACCGACAGACGTTTGAGTATTCGAGTCGCGGCTCGATGCCGTAGCCTAATTCCCTGGAGAATTCGTTATCACCTGGCAACACGGTATTTTGCGGCTCTTTGGGCCGAACATACGGCCGATGCATTGAATGCAGGTGTGCCCATGATCCGTTACGAGGACGTACTGGAAAACCCACAACGGGAAATCGACAAACTGATCACGGTTTTAGATCCCGAAGCCTCTCACGGGGAGACGGCAAATTCGGTTGAGCACTTCACATTGAAAAAGATGAAGGAAAGTGCGCGCAAAGTCGTGGGTAAGGATCGAATAACCGACCGAGTTGGTGGATCAGGCAATTGGAAGGAATATTTCACTGAACGAGATGTTGCGTGGTTTGATGGCCAATACGGAGAACTCTTACAGCGGTTAGGTTATCAAGCTAAAGAGTAGTTGAAATGGAGCAAACAAAAGAGCAGTTAATATGGAGCCGCCAATAATAATTTTGACGCTTCATTGTTTTTGCATACGAATATGTCGGCTACCCCAGATCGGCAATTGCCGTTGAATAAAGCACTAATACTTTCGCCATTCTTCTTTCCAGAACCCATATCGACTGGAAAATACAACACCTACCTGGCCCAATCGCTAAGAAACGAAGGCTTT
>JBDOMT010000317.1:0-12022 GCA_039831705.1 Pirellulales bacterium
CAACGACATTTCGATTTCGCCATCCTTGGCTCTCCTATCACGCCGCGTGTTGTGCAACCGCAGTTTGATAGAAGAGCCTTTTTTAATGGATACCAGTTTCAAGTGTTTTTTCAGAAAGTGCAGTTAGTGACTAAACAATATAATAAAAAGGTGGTACTTATATGCCATCGAGGCGCAGCATTTGACGAACTGGGGTTGGCTTGTTGGTTAAGTAGCTTTACAAAACTTGTTGGGGTATTAATCATTGAGGAACAAGGAGGTCGTCGATTCAGGCAACGTTTGAAATATGAATACCGCCGCGTTGGTTTTTTTCGATTATTAGACGTACTGGCATTTAAAATTTTTTATAATTGGGCGTTCTCTTTTTCCGACAAGGCTTGGTTAGAATGGGCCGTAAATAAAATGGTTCTTAAATATCCCAAGCCAGCGGTACTGCCGAAAATGCTTGTTGCCCATAGCCCAAATGCCAAACAGTCGCAAGATTTTATTGCAGGGCTTGCCCCTAACGTAGTAATTGCACGCTGCAAAACGATGTTGAAAAGTTCTGTCTATGACATACCAACGCAAGGCACTTTTGTGCTCCATCCTGGTATATGCCCAGAGTACAGAAACTCGCATGGTTGTTTTTGGGCGCTAGTGAAAAATGACCTTGACAAAGTTGGCGCCACATTGTTAAAAATCGACCGTGGTGTTGATACAGGGCCGGTGTATGGTTATTTTCCATACCGCAATTCAAGTCCTAGTGATTCACATGTTGTAGTTCAGTACCGAGTAGTACTTGACAATCTTCTCGATATCCAAAAACGGCTACTAGAGATTATGAATGGTAGTGTAAGTCCAATAGAGACCCAAGGACGACGATCATCTGTATGGGGCCAGCCGTGGCTAAGCAAGTACCCATTGTATAAAAAAAATCTGACTGCATGTGACTCATGATCGCCGTTACGTTAATGTATCACGATGTGGTTGATAGTGACAAAAGCGAATGCAGTGGATTTACTGGTAATGATGCTAGCCGTTATAAAATAAGTCGACAAGATTTCATTGAGCAATTGCGAGTTTTTAGGGAGGCTGGCTATTATGCAGCATTGGTTAGTAATGATGAAAAAATAGGATTGGCCCAAAGGTCGAGAATATTTCTAACTTTTGATGATGGCGGTGCCAGTAGTCTAGCGACTGCTGATCTTCTAGAGACCTATGGGTTTCGCGGTCATTTTTTTGTGACTACAGATTGTATCGGTAGCCCAAGATTTGTCACAGTGAAAGACGTGGCAGAGTTGGCTGCTCGTGGGCACATTGTAGGAAGTCATTCAGCATCTCACCCAAGTAAAATATCCAGTCTGGATGCGGTGGCTCTTACTAGGCAGTGGCTAGTAAGTACAGTCGTACTTGAACAAATTTTGGGTCAGCAGGTGTGTACGGCGTCTGTTCCGGGGGGCTATTACTCTCGAAACGTAGTGATTGCGGCATCTAAAGCGAATATACGCTTCTTGTTTAATTCAGAGCCAACGATTAAGTGTTATCATGTGAATGGCTGTAAAGTACTTGGGCGCTTCACTATTATGCGGAGCACATCGATAGGTCAGGCAATGAGCCTAACTGAAGGTACTCACCTGATGAGGTCACGCCAATTTTTTGCATGGAACTCTCGTAAATGTGTTAAGTGCATTGGTGGGACGTTCTACGAAACCATACGCAAGTCAATCCTAAATCGATAGAAATGAAAGTGACCCAATAATGAGCATGCGTATAGCCATGCTTGATCCTTCTGCATTCACGATTCCATACGACGCTCATCTTTGTCGTGCTCTTGCTCAGGCGGGTTCCGTGGTAGAATTCTATACTCGGCCAGCGCGTAAATTAGATTATTTCCCGAAATCTGTATACGATAGCACAATAGTGGGTGAACAATCTTATGACACAGTTGAGCACTTTTATCGTGTGAGTGAGCAATTCTTTTTGGTGGCGAAATTCCCTTTGTTAAAAATGGGAATTAAAGGTGTGGAGCATGCTCTGAACATGGTGTCTCTCATCCAGAAATTGCGTCGATTCCGTCCAGATGCAATACACATGCAATGGTTGGTGATTCCTGGTCTAGATCGTCATTTTGTTCGCAGATTACGGAAATTGGCCCCCGTAATACTTACCGTGCACGATATCAAAGCTTGCCTCTCTCCAAGTAATCGATTGCAAACAGCAGGTTGGACGTCAGCCTTGGCTGAATTTGATGGCTTAATAGTGCACACTAAAATTGGTAAACAATCGCTAGTGAGTGAAGGAATCAAAGATTCAAAGATATCAATAGTGCCTCATGGTGTGTTTGACATGTCTTTGAATAACAAGCATGCTGAAGGAAGATCCAGCCATTCAGAGACGTGGAACTTGTTGGCTTTTGGGGCCATCAAGCCTTATAAGGGCCTTGATGTACTAATTCGCGCTTTAGCTGAATTGCCAAAATTAGTTCGTTCAAAAGTGCGTCTTATCATCGCGGGAAATCCTTGCGTTTCCGCTCGGCAACTAAGAAGTCTAGCAGTAGAATGTGGTGTTGATGATTGTATCGAATGGATTTTGCGATTTATTAAGGATGATGAAGTACCCGAATTATTTCATCGTAGTGATGTTGTAGTTTTTCCTTATAAATCCATTGATGCAAGTGGTGTATTAATGACGGCACTCCCGTATGGAAAAACGATTGTGGCTAGCCGTTTGGGGCTCTTCAATGAGATTTTTCAAGATGGAGAAACTGCAATGCTTGTTGAACCGGATAACCCATTTGAATTGGCGGCAGCATTGGCTACCATTTACGAAAATCCTGTTTGGGCACGAAAAATGGGGCACCGTTCGGCAGAACTTGCTAAAGATGTCTGTAGTTGGGATCGTATTGCTAAGCAGACTATAGCTGTTTACCGCCGTGTAACCAAGGAGTGCATGTGAAAAAGGGCATCGTGTTATAATACTTGATGCGTGGATGAATTTAGGCTTATCGTAGTCGGCTTTGGAGTTATACAGAGCCATTGTACATGACTTGAAGCCCTAGTGATTTGGTAGGTTTGTTGCAATTGCGTTAGCCGGTTTCCATAGCTGCAAAAATAGTGTATATACCTATGAAAGTGATGATTATCATTGATACGGTCTACTTGAGTGGGCCTGGAAAAGGAGTATTGCAATTACTCCAACATGATAAGTCGCAGCAATACACATACATAGTGTGTGCATTCAATTATCGGAATCCTAAAAGTACTCAGTTTATTGATTCTGCTCGCGCAGCAGGCCATGATGTGAGGCTCCTCACTCAACGTTTTCGATTTGATCCCAAGGCAATTTTCGAGGCGTTAATAATTGCTCGTTCAGAACAGGTTAATTTGCTCCAAACCCATGGGTACAAAGGACATGTGATTGCCCTAGTGTTATCCAAGAAGTTGAGTATTCCTTGGTTTGCGATGACCCATGGTTGGACATGGCAGGATAAAAAAGTACTCCTGTATAACAAATTTGAGCGTTGGCTACTTAAACGGGCTGATATTGCGGCTACAGTCTCATCACCGCTGTTCCAGGAAATAAAAAAGCTGCGTGGACCCGAATATGATACCCGTCTCATTTTTAATTCAGTGGATGAAAAACAGATTTCCGGAGACATAGGTGGCGAAGCAATTAGAGAGCAATATAACATCTCTTCGGAAAAAATGCTCTTGGGAGTCTTTGGACGAATGAGTCCAGAGAAAGGTGTGCTGTTAATGCTAGAAGCCTTTCGCGAATTGAATCGACAATTACCGGATGTTCAGCTTATCTACGTTGGTGTTGGACCACAGCGTACGGCTTTAGAGAAAGTCATTGCTGATTTCAATCTTACGGATCGTGTAATACTGGCTGGCCATCAAGTGAAGATGCGTGATTATTATGAGGCGATCGATCTTCTGATTATTCCATCTTTGAGTGAAGGCCTTCCTAATGTATTATTGGAGGCGATGGTATTAGGAGTTCCAGTGATAAGCACAAGTGTCGGCGCAATTCCAGAGGTTATTCAGCATGGGCAGAATGGTTGGCTGGTACCACCTGACAATACAGACGCGTTAGCGGAGCAGCTCGTCAGTGTGTTGAAGGTTCCAGAGAAGATGCGCCAAATAGGAATTGCTGGTCAAGAGTCGATTTATCCTCGTTTTATACCATCGGAGCGCGCCTGTAAATTCAAATCAATTTATAGTAAACTACTTGGGAAAAAGTAAATAACGCTATGTGTTTCTTGTAGGGCATCGCAAAAAACTCTCGAACATGATAAGAGCCCAAAGAAGAGAACTATGGTCTCGTTTGCCATTCAAGTGTTCTTCTACGAACTGCTGAAGTGAATGTTGATTAAATATATTTGTATCGTTGAGTCGAGAATCAAGTATGCAATTTTGCAAACGTTTGCGTAATGGCCCACGTAGCCAAGCTGCAATAGGAATTGAAAAGCCCATCTTACGTCGATAGAGAATTCGCTTGGATAGATAGGGTTCGAAAGCCTTTTTGAAGATATACTTACCAATTCCGTTTTGATATTTCAGATTCGGAGAGAGTGCAGCAACCCATTCAACAAATTGGTGATCTAGTATAGGAACACGTACTTCCAATGAGTGGGCCATACTAGCTCGGTCGACTTTGGTAAGAATGTCAGCTGGCAAATAGACTTTCATATCGAGATATTGAGCAAAAGAGAGTGGATGTTCACTAGGCGCATTGACAGCGTGAGCCCGCATAACTTCAACTCCGTCATAGCCTTGCAATTTCGATTGGAATGAGGTGCTGAAGAGGCGGTTTCTCTCTGAGGATGTGGTTATCATTCGTCCTCTTGCAAAACTGGATGCCGAGTCCATTGCCAAAGTTTCGAAAGTAGTCCGTGCTCGTAAATATCGTGGTGCCCAGTCAATTTTCGGATAGATCCGTCCCAGGCCTCCGAAAAGTATACTTCTCAAGCTTGCAGGCAAATGATTCCGAATTCGTTCTTTGTTGACATGTACGCGATGGTCCCGATAACCGGCAAAATTTTCATCTCCTCCATCTCCAGAGAGTGCTACTGTGACCCGCTTTCTTGCCAGTTTGCACAACTGGTAGGTAGGAAGGGCTGAGCTATCTGCAAATGGTTCGTCGTGAAGTTCGGTTAACAGGTCGACCAATTCGAAATCGTTGTGTTCTACATGTTGAACCAAATGATCGGTGTGATAACGATTGGCCACTTCTTCAGCATAAGGCGCTTCGTTGAAAGCAGGATTATCGAATGCGATAGAGCAGGTCTTAGTCGGTTCGGCTTGTAGTTCTGCCATGAGAGCGACAACTGCACTGGAATCGACACCACCGGACAGGAATGCCCCGAGAGGCACATCAGAGATTAATCGGACGCGCACCGCATCCTGCAATCGTTCTACCAATTCAACTGCGGCAGTTTGTTCTGATAATTGAGGTGTTGTATTCCCAAACTGAATATCCCAATAGCGAACGGGCGCTATGTTATCCAAGCTGTTGGATATACGAAGAAAGTGACCCGGAGGAAGTTTGTAAACATTCTGATAAATTGTACGTGGATCGGGAATGTAGCCGTAAGCAAAATAATCTTCTACAGCAAGTGGGTCAATCTTATGCCGGAAGGCGGGGTGCTGCACAATTGCTTTCAATTCCGAACCAAAGACAAAGGCGCCTTTTTCAAGATGACTATAGTAAAGAGGTTTGATGCCAAGACGATCGCGGGCCAGGAAGAGTAAGTTTTGTCGCAAATCCCATAGAGCAAAAGCAAACATGCCTCGAAATCGTTCAATGCAAGACTCTTGCCACATTTCCCAGGCGTGGACAATCACTTCAGTATCTGTCGAAGAAGCAAAATGGTGCCCCGCTTGTTGCAATTCGGTTCGCAGTTCTTGATAGTTGTAAATCTCACCATTAAAAACTACGACAACCGATTTGTCCTCGTTATAAATTGGCTGTTTGCCGGTGGAGAGATCGATGATAGATAGACGTCGGTGGGCTAATCCAATTGTGTTGTCAATATGGTAGCCACCATCGTCTGGGCCTCTATGATATAGTGAATCACTCATTTGAGTTAGAATCGAAAGGTCAACGGGCTTATGCTTGATATTCAGAATTCCTGTAATTCCGCACATGCGAACATTCCTTAACTTTTGTGTTGTGTAAACGACTTTAGTTCGATTGCCATTGCAATAATACTATGATTTAGCTAAGCATGTTAGGCTTCAGTATTTCTGCTTCTAATCCGTGGCCAGACTGTGACGACTTCCCAGTCAGCATGGATAAGTACATAGTGTAAGACTTTATTCCAAAAAAATAAGTAGAGGCGTGCTTCATTGATACTTAATCCTATTGCCACCTATGAAATGCTATGCTTCTGGGCATGTGTACTATTAATCGTATATACGTATGTCCTCTATCCGGTCATCATTGGGCTGCTTGCACGTTTCCGACCCAGTTGCTTGAAACTAGAGGCTCCCACTGTCAAGACGGTTTCTATTGTTATGGTGGCACATAAGGAAGTATCAAGAATCACTTCGCGAATTAGCGAACTCACACAACAACTTGACAATGCTTGTGTCGAAGGCGAAGTCATCGTCGTACTCGATGGGGTGGGTGGAAAACCTAGTGAGTTATCTTCAGTGGTTACAGATGCTGTACGTGACCCTAGGGTTAAAACATTTACGATGCCCTGCAATCGAGGCAAGGCTGCCGCTCTGACTGAAGGGACTCAACATGCGATAGGCGATATTTTTGTGTTTGCTGATGTGCGTCAACGCTGGGACGATTTGGCATTAAAGCGATTGCTATTGAACTTCAACGATCCTTTTGTGGGAGCGGTCAGTGGAGCTCTATCACTACGTTCGTCTACAGGTGACACTGAAGGAGTAGCGCTTTATTGGAAATACGAAAAATGGATACGTGCCCAAGAAGCAATTTATGATTCAGTGGTTGGTGTAACAGGGGCAATTTGTGCAGTACGAAACGAACTATTTTCAGGAGTTCCTGTTGATACGATCTTGGATGACGTTTATTGGCCATTAAAAGTAGTGATGCGTGGATATCGGGTACAGCACGATCCTCGAGTTGTGGCTTATGATCAACTGCCTGACCACGCGAGTGATGAGTTTCGTCGGAAAATACGTACCCTTTGTGGAAATTTTCAACTTTTACAGCGATTGCCTGCAGTAATTTTGCCATGGAAGAACCGAATTTGGTGGCAATTTATTTCCCATAAAATCCTGCGACTTATTGTTCCTTGGGCACTTCTGGGGGCAGTCATAGTAAGTGCTACTATCAACACGAGTTTTTATCGCTGGGTATTCTTTGGTCAGATTTCAAGTTATGGCCTTTTACTTATTGGCGCATACACCAAAATTGCCTACCGATATCGAATTAGTTCAGCTGCGACTTCATTTATTATGCTCAATGTGGCGGCCTGGCTTGCTTTTTGGATTTGGCTGCTTAGATATGAAAAAAAGATTTGGGTTAGTATTGATTACAAAGATGATAATTAGATTGATTGGCTATTCCACTGTTTTTATTGTAGCAATGTATACATTGGAAGCGGCTGTATTAGTTGCCCAAACACGTGAGAGCAGAGTTCCAGAAATCGATGTCTGGGAATCCAAAATGATCAGTGCAGGAAAAAAATGGGGCGAATATATGAATCCTGCGTCAGGGCATTCACTCGATAAAAGGTTAGGCGCCCAATATTACGATGCGGAATGGGTTTTCTATCAAATCGCGGATTATACTGGAGATAAGGAGCCCTGGGCCACATACGCTTCTTATGCCGAACAAGTCTATCGGATTGAGTATCTAGTACCTAATGATTATCGCGCGCAGGGGTATCGTCGCTTTCCAGAAGGGTTGTATGAAGATTTTAGACGAGGTGGCAATACCACGCTTGATGATCTAGCCCGGATTCGAGATAGGCCAGCTTATTCGCAGGTATCTGAATTGACGCGAGGTCCAGATAAGCGATCTGGATACTCTGAATCAAGATCACGGGAAGTTGCCTATGCAGTTGGTGCGAATATCGTAGCAGAAAAAGCTGGGTTGCCACGAGTCGCAGATAAAGGTTACGCGAGATTAAAAACATTTGTTGCGATGATGGAGAACCATCTATGGGAATGGCGCAATCAGAAGTTTGTAAATAAGAAAATAGGTCGAGTGGCTCCATTCATGATGGGATTGACGGCTTATGCCTTGATTGAATTCTACGAATGGGAAGAATTGAACAACCGCAATCCCAATGCCTATTGGCCAACAGGCAATTGGTCTAGTATTGATGGAGCATTAATCGATGTTTTTACTTGGCTTTACGATGATGCCAAAGTTGTCGATGGGAGGACAATCAGTGGGCAAAGAATGTGGGTGCCAAGCTATAAAAAAAATGGATATGGAACCTATCGGTTTATGGATAGGACGATACGCGGTTCTGGAGAATCAAAGCCCGTCCATGATGTAAATCAGTTGATTGCTCCAGTCTATTATTGGATCTACAAAAAAACTGGCAACGAAAAGTATCGAGACATCGGCGACCAGCTTTTTGCCAGTGCTGCCCTTCATGGAGCTGTAGATTGGGGTGGGAAACAGTTTAACCAGCTTTATAGACTCTCATTTCGATCCTTGGAGTGGCGTGCCCAGGGTGTTGCAAATGCAAGCAAACGATCGGATTCGCGAAGTGGAGTTTTATCCGACAGTGTAGGTCAATAGTGACTAATCCTGAAAAAAACGTATCGAACACGGTACTTTCGGTATTTGGTCTAAGTCCTCGAAGAGTCGGTGGGACAGAAGTTTATGCTCGAGAACTGTCCCTTCAGTTACTAGCGAAAGGTTGGAGCAGTGTTCTCTGTTTTAGCGAAAATCCCACACCGGAGGTGGAAGAATATTTAAAGAGCCGTCAGACACATATCGAAGTAATCCCTGGAATAGATAAAGTAAATTGGACGACTTTTCGCGCATTGTATGCATTGGTAGGTAAGTACTGTCCACGAATTCTTCACATCCATTATATTCCAATGTTAAGTCCCCTGCCTTGGCTTACTCGAATATCCACAGCTCAGCGCATATTCTATACGGAACATACGTCCCACCCAGAGAATAGTAAGCCCCGTCAGGCTCCCAGGTGGAAGCAAGCCGTTGCCAGATCGCTTGCGCCGTGGGATGGAGTTTTTTGTGGAAGTCAATATGGCCATTCATATTTGGCCACGCAAGGGTACGTGCCACAAAAGAAAATCCACACGGTTTACAATTCCGTAGCAAATCCAGATGCTCCATCCGACTCCCAGATAGAAGGCCAATTCCAGAAAGCAGCAGAATTTCGGAAAAACCATGGCATTTCTAAGGACGCATTGCTCATTGTTCAAGTTGGTCAACTTGCAGATTACAAAGGTGTAGAAGATCTTGTGCGGGCCTTTGCCTTAGTACATCAGGAATTGAATTCCAGCCACTTGGCACTGGTCGGGGATGGGCCATTAGCCGCACCTTTGCAGGAGTCTATTTTGCAGCTTGGGCTGAAAGATGCGATTACTTTGACTGGCTTAGTCAGCAACCCAATCTCCATGGGTGTCTATGATGCTGCTGACATCTGCTGTCAGGTATCTAGATGGGAAGAGTTGTTTGGATTCACGATTGCCGAAGCGATGGTTTGTCAACGCCCAGTTGTGGCCACGCGTGTTGGTGGGATACCGGAATTGATCAACGATGGAACAACAGGATTTCTTGTTCCACATAGAGATGCTCGGCAGATTGCTGACCACATTCTCAAATTGGCTAAATCTCCAACACTTCGCGCTAAAATGGGAGTTTCCGCTCGAAAAATGGTTGCTGAAAAATTCGATGTAGGTAAAAATGTACGTCGTTTAATTGAGCTTTATGGTATTGTTGGGTGAGAGAAATGAACCCTGAAAGTCTAAAAAACTGATCGACAGAGAATTGCGATGAAGGTCTAAACGTGACATGTCGATCACTTCTGTTTAAGTTACTCGTGTGTTATGGGACACGTTGTGAGCACCGTGGTAAGTGGTGGATACTATCTTATCTGAGGAAATGGCTTAGAGCCGATGTCGATGGAAATCTCGAGGTTGTGCGAAATGGAATAAATTGGATTTTGAACCCAGCAGATTTTGTGCATGCTGATATTTTTTGGCCAGGTGCCAAAGATCGGTGGGATATTTATCATCTCAAGCAATTATTGAACTCGGACTGTGTATTGCTGGATGTGGGGGCGAACATTGGATTCTATTCTGTCTATCTTGCAAGTGTTTAAGGACAAGATTGCCGTTTTTTTGCCTTTGAGCCCTTTCCTGATAACTTTCGTCAATTAAGTGAGCATATCAGGCTTAACACTCTCCAGGAGCAAATAATTGCGTATCGGGTGGGATTGTCAAATCGACAACGTGAAGGACGCATGCAGGTGCGATGGAGAACTTCTGGGTCGGCGAACTTAAATGACGAACAATCTGCAGATGGTGCGATTGTAGCACTGACAACTTTAGACAACTTCTGTGAAAATAACGACATTAAACGTCTAGATTTTATGAAAATCGATGTGGAAGGCCACGAAGAAAAAGTGCTTCAAGGTGGTAAAAGGGTTATTCGAGAAAACAGGCCATTACTACTCATAGAACTCGATCCTGCTCGGCTTAAGGAAGGAGCTTCGTCAGTAGAGAAAATAATTGAAAGTCTAACGGAAATGGGAGATGTTTTCTATCAGGCAAACAGGAGTAGTCTCGTACCACTCTTTTTGCCCATGAAAAGTAGCTTGCTTAATGTTTTTTGCTTTCATATAGAGGCGCATTAATATCTATCGGAGAAGTTGAAGCTTTTTGCACTTAATGGAACGCAAAGATTAAACAGTATGAGCAACGGTTCTGAGATAGTCACTAAGATATTTTCATTATCCATTGAATTTCAGGTGATACATCTCGTGTAGATTCCAACAATCCTGCATACCAATATGCGAAAATTCCAGCACCCTCAACATTTTACCCCCATTGAGTTTCCCAGATACCGAATAGAATATTTGCGAAAATGCCTGCATCAACTGCTTGGATATACAAGCGTATCTACGACGGTGTGAATAACCGAATGCGTAGGTTCTCTAGTGGACGGTGGGCCAGTCTCTGTCGTCCTACTTGGATATCGCTGTTGCTTACCGAAAGATGCAACGCCCGTTGTATCCACTGTGACATTTGGAAGAACCGCGGAAAAGAAGACTCTCCGACTGTAGAGCAGTGGCAGAATGCTTTAACCAATTTCCGGCACTGGTTGGGGCCAGCCCACATTTGCCTGACTGGTGGTGAAGCCCTGTTGAAGCCGTTTACGATTGACTTAGTACATCATGGTAGGTCATTGGGACTTTTTATCGAACTCCTAACGCACGGCTATTGGGAGGATCAAAGCCGAATAGAACAACTGGCTCGTGCAAATCCTTGGAGGATTACTCTTTCATTGGACGGAATTGGCGATATTCATGATCAGATCCGTGGACGGAAAGGTTTTTTTGATCATACCAGATCGACCATAGAAACATTGATGCGGTTGCGAAAAGAGAAGCAGCTAAATTATTCGATACGTCTTAAAACAGTTATAATGTCGCACAATATGGAATGCTTAACGGATTTGGCTGAATTCGCAACCAAAGATGGTGTCGATATTCTCTTTCAACCGATCGAACAGAATTATGACACGGCTGAAGATTCTAAATGGTATTTGAGTAGCAACAATTGGCCAAATGATCTTGAACGGGTCGTCAAAGAAATCGACCGTCTGCTGTGCATGAAAGAACAAGGTTTCTCAATCGCCAACAGTAAAGACAGCTTGCAGGTCATGCAGGATTATTTCCGCAACCCATCTGCACTGCAAGTTTCAGTCCAAGATCACACCGCCCATTGTTTTGCCTCAGTTGGACATTGAGTGAAATTGATGAGCTAGAGTATAGTTCATCCCTAGGAGTTCACGATGTCCCAGCGCAAACAATATTCCCCCGAGCAGAAGGTGTCGATCGTACGCCGCCACT
>JBDOMT010000361.1:0-11982 GCA_039831705.1 Pirellulales bacterium
CTCACGCCCCACGGCTAGATGCTTTCGCCACTTCGTGGCGATTGCGGTAAGTAAGCCACAACCAGAAAGTCGGGCTTTAGCCGACTGGCGGCGAACCCTCCGCCTTCAGGCGGTGGTCTTCAGTTGACCGTTTGGGGAATCGAAGCGATGGTGAAACGGTCAATTTTGAGTAGTGTTTGTCAACGCGGGTTGGACATATCCAATGGCGCAAATCCGATCAACGGAGACGCAAATTGGGATGGTGCTGTCGACATAGCCGACCTCACGGTTTGGCAACAGCAACTGGGGACCGTATCTGCAGTAGTAGCAATCCAAGCAGTGCCAGAGCCTTCAACGGGGTTGCTATCCGTGTTGTTATCGGTCGGCTTGCTCTTGCTGGTGAACGGTAGAAGAATTGAAAACGGAGACCGTCGTTGAACGTAATTGCTTGCGCAACGTTTCGATACCCTTGCGGTGCACGTTCATCACCGCGTTCCATTCTTCATTGTTGGCGAAATTACCTTGCTTGTTGATCAACGCCATGTTCCCTTCGATTTCCTCAATGAGCGCCTTGGCAATCTCCACGCGGAAAATTCGCTTACCGTCCATTTCCATATAGACCGGGCTGGTATGAGCGAACTGGTCTTGGCCGAACTCATTCTTGCCTACGTCTGGTGGGATGCGCAATGCAACCCAGCCCGGGCCGTTGGCTTGGATTGAGAGATTCATCTCCGCAGTAAAATGGCCCTCGACGGACTTGCTGTTGGTGGTGTGAATCACTGCCCCGTTGTGAATGAGTTCCAGCCCTTGGAAGTCGTTACGTCCGATTGCGGACCCGCGTACACGCAACTCTCCTGGGTCTGTGAGTGAAATGGTATCACCAGGAGTTCGATCTTCGACGGTAAATTCAAGTAATGGCCCATTGGTGATGTACGATTTGCCCGCCGTAAGTGCGGCACGCCACTTTTTGCTGGTTAGTTGCCCTTCGACAGGTACATAGACCCGGCTGAAATCATAGATCAGCCAATCGGTACCGGTCGAGAAAGGCACTTTCTTGCCCAGGTTCAAATATTTATAGAACGAATCCTCGTAACTTTTTCCAGTGCTTCCATCATTGATATTCTGGGCGTCGAGCAATTCGGCGATCCAATTGGGGACATCCTCATATCCTCGCGTATTATGACACCAAATGACCGTGTCGCCATCTTTGCGCGCCTCCTGGATGCCGCGTTGGAGAGGGATGCCATCCGTGCCCTTCCCTCCCATGATTCCCGGTCCGATGCTAACTGGGCGAATCAATTTTGGCATATCCAGAAACATGACATGGCCATAGCCTTCACCGCTACGGCCAAAATTATGTCGGTGCTCCTCGCCGTTGGAATACAAAATTCTGTGCTGGGACAGTTTAGTCAGGTCGTTGTTTTCTTGAAAACTATTTACCACAATTGTGTTGGAAATATATTTGGATTCATCCGGTAGCCGGCGCAAATGTGACAGAAAAACAAGGTCGAGGCCATCCGCTTGCGGCACAATTCGCAAATAACGTAGCGCCTCGGAATGCGTCATTTCCATCAGATGCAAGTGCGTGTTGCCGCTGGCAAGGCCCAGGTCCCGTGGCTGGTAGAACCTTTTCAGCGCAACTTGGAGAGTAAACTTTCTCTTGGTCGTTACATCCACCTCGATAACGCGCGTTTCCGTTTCGAGGCCATGAAACGCCTCGATCATTAGAATCGTCCTGGGAACCTTAAGGGTTGTACAGGCTGGCAACGCGTACCAGTTTTGGCTGCGATGAATCTCATGATCCCAGTGCAAGGCTTTGCCACTGTCCAGATGAGTGATGCGCACCATGCCGGCGATCGGCTGTTTCGTTTGTGCATCGATCAGATCGATGCTAAGCCGACAGTTCGGACGATCCTGGGCCACTTGTTGTTGGTCCTCCGCCAACCGGGCTGCCTGCGCCAGCGCAATAAGTCGTGTTAGCTTGTGCTGTGAAAGTGAATGCTCGTGTCCAGCGACTCGTCCAACGCTGAACAGAAAGATTAGCAGGCAGGCATACTTGTCATTGATGAATGGAAAATGCATCCGACAGACCCTCTTAAAAATGTTGCCAATTGTAACTGCAGGCAATATGGCTACTACTCGTCCCATGAAGAAAAGTCTAGCATAACAGAAAGTACGCACTTCATCCCTTCATCCTACTACCTACCTTATCACTATGGTGCTCACATCAGGGTTCGTCCCGCCTCGTAGTTTTGACGCCCACGCTCACCTTTACCGGGGTGTCGATGCGTCCGACTCATTGCCGCGAGGTTTGGAGGACAGCCAGGGTCATGTCGGATGGCAGGCTTGGCACAATGGGCTCAAACAGTGGATGGGTGATAAGGCTCCGACTGAGGGTCTCTTCTTTACCAATCCCAAGCCGGCACTCCAACGGGCCGCCGCCAACCAGTTTGTTGCCGACCAGGTTGCATCCCATCCCGACAGTCGCGGGTTGATGCTGATTCATCCGCAGGACGATCCTGTCCAGGTGGAGGCGTGTATTGAATCGTCCCATTTTGTGGGGTTCAAAATCTATCATGTCTACGCCGACCGAAAGGATACCTTCCATTCGGAGTGCCATGAATTTCTGCCGGAGTGGGCTTGGGAAATCGCCGATCGACGAAATCTGGCGATCATGCTGCATATGGTTCGCAGCCGCGCCCTGGCCGATCCGGCCAACCAGCAAACCATTCGATCCCATTGTCTAAAATATCCAAACGCCCGACTCATTCTGGCCCATGCGGCGCGTGGGTTTTGCGCGGCACATACGGTAGAAGGCATTGCGTCGCTGCGGGGACTTGAGAACGTTTACTTCGATACCTCGGCAATCTGTGAGCCTGCGGCATACGAAGCTATTTTGCGTGTCTTCGGCCCCAGCCGATTGCTCTTTGGCACAGATTTTCCAGTGAGCCAAATTGTAGGTCGTTGCGTCAGCATTGCGGACGGCTTTCTCTGGTTAGGAGAAGAAAACGTTGCCTGGGAAGAGGCCCCTTTTACCGAGCCGACACTCGTTGGCGTCGAGTCGCTTAGCGCACTGCAGCAAGCATCTCGGACCATGCGTCTGACCGACTCAGATATCGAAATAATATTTTGTACAGCAGCTCGGCAATTGTTGAGTATCGATGACCCCAAGAGGGTAAAAAAAGTTCAAGCAACCTACCAACGAGCTAAACAGATCATTCCTGGCGGCACGCAACTGTTGAGCAAGCGGCCAGAAATGTTCGCCCCCGACCGCTGGCCTGCTTACTACACCGAGGCACGCGGTTGCGAAGTGATTGATCTCGATGGCCGATCCTATTGTGACATGACCACTTCGGGTATCGGCTCCTGCTTACTCGGCTATGCCGATCAGGATGTGACCGATGCGGTGGTGCGTCGCGTGCAAATGGGTTCGATGTCGACGCTCAACTCGACGGAAGAACTGGAGTTGGCTGAACTGCTTATAGGGCTGCACCCTTGGGCCGAACAGGTTCGCTATGGCCGAACCGGTGGCGAGTCGATGGCGATTGCCGTGCGCATTGCCCGCGCCCATACCCGCCGCGATCGGATTGCCTTCTGTGGTTACCATGGCTGGTCCGACTGGTATCTGGCTGCAAATTTGCCGGATCCGACTGCCGAAAGTCCAGCGACCGTTGATCCTTTACAAAGTCACCTCTTGCCTGGACTGACTACCGCTGGGGTTCCCAAGGCACTCGGCGGGACGGCACTCCCCTTCACCTACAATCGCCTCGATGAATTGCAGCGAATTATCAAAGAGCATGCGGGTCAGCTTGCAGCTGTGGTCATGGAACCACTCCGTACCGCAGAACCGGATCCCGGTTTTCTTGAAGGTGTACGCGAACTGTGTGACCAGTGCGGTGCGGTTTTTATCTTTGACGAGATATCCAGCGGCTGGCGCTTTGCTTTAGGAGGCGCGCACCTTCGTTATGGGGTCGAACCAGATGTGGCCGTATTTGCCAAAGCCATCGGCAATGGCCATCCGATGGGAGCCATATTGGGTCGCAGTTCGGTGATGGAAGCTGCTCAGGAGTCGTTCATTTCTAGTACTTATTGGACCGAATCGGTAGGACCGACTGCGGCCCTGGCAGCCATTCGCAAGATGCAGCAAATCGATGTTCCAGCTCATGTGGAACGCATTGGCCATTTGTTCCGTGAAGGTCTGGAGCAAATCGGTCGCAACCACAGCGTACCAGTGCAGGTAACCGGCCTGGGAGCGCTGCTGCATATTGGTTTTGATCACCCTGAGCAGGCAGCCCTGGGAACATTGCAAACCGAACGCATGCTTGAGGCGGGCTTCCTTTCAGGCAGCGGCTTTTATCCAAGTCTGGCACATGCCGACCGCCATGTAGAGGCTTATCTCGCAGCAGCAGATGGTGTCTATCAGGAATTGGCGGCAGCGATCGAAAAAAAAGATATTCGACAACGTCTTGGAGGATCTGTGCGTCACAGTGGTTTTGCCAGGCTCACGTAGTTCGACTTTTGCACTTTTTCATGCTGGCAAATTGGACGTTGCAACTGTAGGTCAACGCTATTTTGGCTACACATCCTCCCTAGCAACTCTTTACCAGCGAATAATCACCACGAAGGACACGAAGAGCACGAAGACAGATGCGAACAGGTGCTTTTTACAATTTGTTAAGTAGTCGAGTGTTTCGAGTCTCTCAGTGTATTGCAAAGTTGTTATCCTTTTTTTTCTTCGTGCTCTTCGTGTCCTTCGTGGTTATAAAGATGTAACCACAAGGTTTTTGTTAAGCCTGGGTTTCTATTGGGGAGTCCAATAATATCTTGTACCACTCTTATTCCAGTTGTTTTCGTTGATATGATCTCTGAAAAGTGCAAAACCTGAATCCTACTCCGCCATGGGGCGCACATCACTCGACAATCAAGTGGGGTACTGCGATACTTACTCAGTATCTGACCCTCTAATTATTCTACGCAGAGCCAATCGATGGATGAAATTACCAAGCTGATTGAAACCTTACGCGGTGTTGAGAGACTGTTTGACGGTGCGACGACACCGGGAGAACGGGTGGCCGCCGGCAACGCGAAAGAGCGGCTTGATGCGCGTCTGCAGGAGATGATGGAGGATTCACCGATTGAGATGAAATTCAGATTGCAGAATAGTTGGTCGCGCAAACTGTTTACGACTCTGGCCAGGAAATATGACCTGGAGCCCTTTCGTTATTACCGGCAGCGGCGAACGACCGTCATGCTTCGGGTCACAGAAAAATTCTGCAACGAAGTCCTCTGGCCCGAGTTCCTCAAGCTCGATGACATTCTGATGACGCACTTGGACGAGATCACCGATCGCGTGGTCCGCGAAGCCATCCATAACGACGCATCCGAAGTCGTTATTCGCCAGCAACTTTTGGATGTGAAAGATGGTTGAGTGTAGAACCTCTTCGGTGTCGGAACTGCGCGGAGCTTATTCCGGCCTTCCGCTACGCGAAATATTTCCACTCATTGTCAAGCCAGGCTTGAACGCGGCGACTTTCGTGGACAAGAATTTGGTAGCGCAGTTCCAACGATAGTCTTTGGTGTCTTTGTTGAATAATTATTTCGAAAAATATTTTAGACAGGATGGACAGGAATTTCAGGATATTGTGTTAGTTGGACGAAACCCATAAACTCCCGCTTCCTTACTGGACGGATCCATCTCGTACATCCTGTTGATCCTGTCTAAAATGAACCTGTACTAGGCAATTGTTCCCCGGTAAGACAGCCAGCTCACCACCGTGCCGATGGTGAGATTGACGACCAGTGTGGATAATCCGATCCATTGAAAGCTGATCGGATCGTAGCCCGTGACGGGATCCACGCCAAAAATTGGTCCTGAGAATGCGGTCAGGATGGCGGTGACGATACCGCAAATCCAACCGATCCACACTCCCAACGACGTCGAAAAAGGAACAAACAGGGCAAAGAAAAACAGGGCAAACAGAGACGGCGTCAGCAGATTGACGGTTTTGTTGGTTACCGCTGTGATATTGCCTGGAATGTGTTCCATATAGGCGCTGCCCACGACGACAATCGCACCGATGGCCAGTGCTAATAATCGGGCTGCCAACACTTGACGTTTCTCTGTCTCAGGACGCAGGCCAAAACGGTCGAGAAAATCTGTCATGACTACCGCAGTGATTGAATTCACTCCCGAATCGATACTTGACATGGCCGCTGCAAACATGGCCGCTACAACTAATCCGGAAACACCAATTGGCAGATGGAAGGAAATAAAATGGGGAAACAAGTCATCCGCATTGCCCCCAATGCTCATGTTTGCCGGTAGGTCGCCCTGGTGTGCTTGAAAATAGCCGAGCAGCGCCAGGCCAACGATCACCAAGGTAATGTGAACGACCATGCTTACGACCAACTGAGTGGCCAGTGAACGACGCGCCGCTTGTAAATCTCGGGTGGCCATGAAACGTTGCACCGATACTTGATCGCCACCGGCCGTACAAACGTACCAAATCACGACACTAACGATCGTGCCGACGACAGTAATACGAGTCTGAGGATCGAAACTGAAAATCGGCTGGGTATCCCAATTGGGCTGCCATTCGGTCGGAAACCAGCCCAAGCCGCCCGTGTCGTAGGTAATCATTGCGATGACTAGTAGCGCGCCACCAAAGAGTAAAATCGTTTGAACCAGGTCGGTGATCACCACGGCTTTCAAGCCACCCAGTGAAGTGTAAATCACCGACACAAAGCCAGTGACCAACACGATGATGGGGATATAACGGGGCTCAACGCCCAGCATCACCGTCATCGCTTTGGCAGCCAGATAAACCAAGAGCGACATCCAAACCAACCGCATCACTAGGAACATCACCGCCCCCAAAAGCCGCACGCTCAAGCCCAACTGGGCTTCCAGCAATTCATAGGCGCTCGTTACGCGGTGCCGCATATAAAGGGGAAGCAGGCCATAGGCTACGATGACGTACACTATTGGCAGCGCCAGCAAAATGGTCAGGTAAACTGGACCTTTCCCCAGTATTTCCCCAGGTATGGAGAGGTAGCTGATAGTACTGAGCAAAGTGGCGAACAGAGAGACGCCAATCAGCAGCCAATTCATATTGCCACTGCCGACAAAATATTCTTGAGTCGAAGTCTGTTGGCGACCGAAATACCAACCAAAGCCAACGGTAGACAAAGCATACGCACCAATGATGGCCCAATCGATCCACGCCAGGCCAACGGCAGCCATTGGATCGGCTAGCACATCTTCGCCACCTGTTGCTCCACCCCCCGTATCCCCTGTGGAAGACGCGGAAAGGCTACTTGTCGCCAAAATCGCTATCAGCACAGCGGTGCAAAGATACCTGATGGAGGATCTGTCGAATGAACGTATCGAGTTCGACATTTTTTGGGTTCCTTGAAGCAGTTGCTTATTAATTTCAGGAATACGGGCAGAATTTGATAATTCCAAAGTAGTTGTTATCAATACAAGCACGACGCGCAAGCGAGTGGGACGGTTGCCATGGACTCACTCGCTTGCGTTTCGTGCTGGTATTCCAATTGCAAAATCCTTCACAGCATGTTTCTACTTAGTTGAGTGGATCCCAATGGTCGCCTCAGGCTTAGTCGGATGAACCTCACTTCTCTGTTCTGGCAAGGGCACCTGTTGGGGTGACATCAGGTAGGCGATTAAGTCGCGGGTCTGTTGCGAGGAGAGGCCATCAAGCAAGCGTTCGGGCATCATTGATAATTGAGAATCTACAATTTCCTCAACCTCATCGCGAGGAATGGCAAGCTGTTCGGTAGGTGTTTGCACTTGGATGACGGGTTCCCCCCTGGCACTAACGACACCATTGATGATGCGGCCGTCAGCAAGCACTACGATCGACATGTGGTAGTTTTCCGCAACTTGCAAACTTGGGTCCACAATGTTTTGTAAAAGAAAATTCAGATTCTGCCGCTGTGCCCCGGTAAGATCAGGGCCGATAGTTCCCCCATGTCCAAACAATCGGTGGCATGTGGCGCATGAACGTTCATACAAAACTCGCCCCAGCGATTGATTGGCGAATAGGATTTTCTGGTTGGTGAGTTGTTGCTGGTACTCGATAATCTTTTGAGATTTTTCTTCTGACGTATGTCGAAATTCGGGCCACAATGTTTGCAGTTGATCGCGAATTTGGCCATCCTCGAAACTCCACATTTGTCTTATCAGATACGCTGGAACATCCTGTCGACCAATTTTTCCCTTGGCAACGGCAATGAGGAGAGCGGACCCGGAGACCGGTCGAGAAGCCAGGGTGTTGATTGCACCTAACTGAGCGTCCGCATCAAGCCGATCGTAATATTGAATGATGAGCTCCGGCGTATTGGGGTCTGCAAAAGCAGCCAATCCGCGAATCGCTTCTGCCGCCACATCGCGATCTTCAAGTAATTGCTGTAAGACGGACGCCAATCCCTCGGCACGGCTCATCACCAGCGATCGAATCGCACTGCGTCGCTGGTGAACGGGGCCATTTTTGGCGATAGCTAATTGGGCCAGTTCTTCCAGTGCCCGTCCATCTCCAAAGACCACCAATAATTCGCGGGCCTGTTGTTGGATCTGGCGGTTGTCGCTGCTGGCCAGTTCTTGCAAAGCCGCCTTCCAACCAGTCGGTGCCTCCGCCTTGCGCCAACCTTGTAACGCGGCAGTCATTCCTTCGAGGATATCTAATTGCCAGGCAGTGTCTGTTTCATGGATCAGGTCGTCGGCTAGTTCGGCCAATGGCTGGGAATGGGTTTGAATATTGGCAGCCAGGCGCCGTACCAGATGGCGGCGGATAAGTGAAATACGCGTAGAACGGACCAGAGCAATCGCTTTTTCCGGCATGGCTGGCACGACCGGTTCGATGCCGTACCAAAGCATCTTCGAGAAAACCGGGTCGTCAGAAAACTCCTCACGTTTAGCCAGTCGTTCAGCCAACGGCCAACGATCAGTCAAAGGGAGTTGCTGCAGGCCGGAAGCGAGATACAAGAGGACTAAACCAGATCGATCTTTTTCAGCAGCGCGAAGAACGGCACTTCGGGATTCTTTTCCACAGAGCTGTTGCGCATCACTGAGTAGCTTAATTGCCCAGACACGCAGGTGTTCGTCGCCGTGCTGCAACTGCTGGGTCAGCCACTGAATGTTGGTTTCTCCTATCGCATGCAAACACCACAATGCACGCAACCGAATGGTGGCATTGGCGTTGGACGAATAGAGCTTGAGAGTAGCCGTCTTGGCGAGGTTCATATCGTGGCCGGCCAGGGCCCGGCCTTGGAGAAGACTCCTGGCCTGGCGTGGGTACCAGGCATTCTTGTGTTTTTGCAGTTCCACAAGTTGCCCGTCGGACAGTGTGGTGAGATTTGCGAACTCTGGCTGTGACCCATCGCCATAAGTAATTTTGTAGATGCGGCCTGAGTCCCGATGAATGCCATCGTTGTCGTGACATTCCCCCGCATCACTCCAGTCGGACACATAGACGCCTCCATCCGGTCCTGTAAGCAAGTCAAGACCGCGAAACCACAGGTCATCAAACTGTACCAGGTCTGCCGCATGGTTGGCCACATAGCTGGCACCCCGACGTTGCAAAATATCACGATTGAGCCGGCGGCCGTGAAAATTGACGGTAAAGACGTTGCCTCGATACTTGTCAGGCCAGTTGTCCCCTTGATAAATCATCAAGCCACTGTGAGCATGCCCACCGCCAGCCTCATCGGTTGTCGGTGTAACTCCAAGGGTCCGAATTTCGCTCCACTTCTCCTTCGTGTCCCAGTGAAAGTGATCGGCCGTTTGCGGGATCAATTGATAGAGGTGCGGATTGAAATCATCACCATACATCCGCTCAAAATGAGCTCCAGGTATAACATGCCACAAATGCCCAATCACCGTATTGATGAAAAACAACTGCCCATGTTGGTTCCAATCCATACCCCAGGAATTGGTTGTCCCGTGGGCTACCACTTCGAACTTCTTGCGGACAGGATGGAATCGCCAGATGCCACAGTTGATACGTGTGCGCTGATCGAGAGGTGTCTCAGGGGTGCCGACGAGGGAGGTGTGCAGAATGCCGTGCCGACCATACAACCAGCCATCGGGCCCCCAACGCAGGCCATTGACCACATTGTGTCTCACCTGATCGGAATTCCACCCATCCAGCATTACGATGGGCTCGCCGTCCAGTTGATCATCCTCATCCGCATCGGGTAAAAACAACAAATGCGGTGGGCATAGGGCCCACACCCCCCCGTGTCCGACTTCTACACTGGTGAGTTTGCTTGCTTTGTCCCAAAAAACATGACGATGGTCGGCTTGGCCATCCTGATTGGTATCTTCCAAGATCACGATCCGATCGTGCAACGAATTGTCAAAGCCCACGGCTTGTTCTGCGTAGGTGTAATTCTCGGCAACCCACAATCTGCCCCGCGCATCTGTGGTGAAGGCGATGGGTTGCCGAACCATCGGTTCGGCGGCAAACATGGATGCGTGGAATCCGTCGGGCATTTCCACGCCTTCGAGAGCCTCAGCGGGAGTCATGAATGGTGTCTTAGCCTGCTCTGTGTTAGGGATGTCTTGAAAATTTGCATCGTCAAAACGGCCCTTCTGGCTCGACGGTTTCAACTCCACGCCCAGCGCAAGGTCAGGAAGCGAAAATGCAAAAAAAAGTAAAACAAACAGGTACACAGTGAATCGAAGTGCAGTCGCTAGCTGAACAGCCCATGTGCTAGGAAAATAAGTTGACATCGTTGAGTATGAAATAGCCATAAGTCAGAGTGATCCTGCATCCATCTTAGTTGATTAATTTTAACCCTGATTTTTCGTCGGAGACCGCTCGCAACAGATAGCCTTGGTGCCCTGATTCTGGTTTCTTGTTTCCGCGAGCAATGTAAAATTGGTCGTCACCGATCCAGGCGATGCCTAATCCACATTCAAACGGATACCGGCCCTTCATGTTAAAGTCATCCGTGGTACGAAGCACTTGTGCGCCGTAGCAGGCAAACCACCACTGGCCGCCGGCAAATGTGGTTCCTTGAATCCCCAGGTGGGTGTGGCCACTCGGCAGGGTCCATTTTTTTACAAAGTTAAATTGGCCGTCATATTCGTAGAGATAATTTTCATCGATCTCGTGTGGCAGACCTCCGACAACGATAAATCGCCCATCGGTTGTCGCCATGCCTCCCGCTCCGTATTTCACTTCTTGAATTTCATGCCGGGCAACTTCTGCCAGGTTTTCGGTATCATACACGTATACCCAAGAGTCGGCCTTGCCCTGGGAGTTGTTGAAATCCCCCATATTTACCGCCACATAGATCTTGCCATGGGTGTAACACAAATCGCCATGGTGCGAGACAACTGGAACCTTATGAATGAGTTTCCCCCGGCTATCCGTTTTGACTAGCCAGGTCGTAAAACTCCAGTAGATAGAACCTGCCTGATCGAGGCAAAAGCCCTGCAAGTGCCCTGGGTACCTACCATCGCATACGACCTTGATAGGGTATTCGCGGGCCAACGTCGGAGCGTGTAGCCCTAGCCAGACTGCAAACATCCAGCCTAAAAGAAAACGCGAACCATATCGATTATCAAAGTCGTTGAGGCGCATGATTTATCTCCCACGATCTACTCGGCACAGTGAGTCAAACCCATTGTCGCGAAGGAGGCCAAGGTTGACAACGGTATGGAAGAAGATTTGGCTACTATCGACTTGGCATGAATCAAGAAACACGCCAATACCTGGGGACTAAAGTCCCAGGCTATCACATGTCACCGCTCTGCGGTTAAAAACAAGATGTCAGTGATCAATCCAAGCCGGAGTCGTGGAGCGACGTTATGCGATAGCCTGGGGTTTTAACCCTGTCAACTATACGTAACTGCACTTTCCGACTTGTGAGTCAATTTAGGCGGCCAGTTTCATTATGTTTTCGGTCAGTTGGATAATTTTTCGTGGGAGCGACCACGTGGTGGTAATCGTCGATAATTCGTTGTGGAGAATCTTC
>JBDOMT010000530.1:0-11966 GCA_039831705.1 Pirellulales bacterium
AACGATGTCGCCGCTGCGCGGCTATTATGCCCGCTTTGCACGGTATCGAAGTACGCTTCCGTAGCCTAGTTCTACTGAAGTGATCGCCTGAAGGCGAGGGTTTTTAGATCCCAGTAGGAGACAATAAATTGTGGCCAATGAACCATGCCGATGAAAGAATTGTTATCATAGCCACAGGAACGCCCTTGATTAGCACCCGAGTATGGCTCAACTACAACCAGCTCGAAACTACCTACCGAACACTCGACGGCGAGCCGACCACCTTGCAGAAAGGGGTGCAGGGAGAGCTACATGCTTCACACCTCCTAGCTCCTGTGGAGCAGCCCAAAGCGGGAAACGGCCCGCTGACATGGAATTACCGCATCGCAGGCATCAGCGATCTTAACCAGCCACCGGTTGGGTGGTTTTTGATTCGTGACGATCGGCCATCTGGCCATGATTACTTTGTCGGTTACGACCTCACCTCCAAACGGACGATTGGCTACCTCGGACGTAACGGTTATGGTGCTTCTTTGCCACCCCAGGAAGAACGATTTGAGCACAACCATCAATCTTTCGGGTGGATGCAGGGCGACATTTGCACGACCGGACAGCTCCACCATGGCTCCAACATTCCAAGATATGCATACCAATCAGCCGACTTCGATCAAAATTTTCCCAAATGGCTGATCTTTTTAATCGATGGCGATCGGCTCCAGGAAGTCGATCTGCGTACCCGGAAGGTACGGACTCTCTTCCAATCTCCCAATCTGTTGGGAGTAAGTCTCCTGATGACCAAGAAAGCTGTAAAAGAAGAGAATGATAAGGATAACATAGTCCGCCGACTGATGCTGCGACTCACCGATCGCATTGTGTTGATGGACCGAAACGCGGACGACAAGCAAGAATACCTACTGCCTGAGTCGATGCAAAAGCTGGCACTTTCCGCCTATTCACTCGACAACGGGCAATTGCTATTAGTAAGCCAGAACTATGGCGCCGTAACCAATGGACGCCAGCAAAGTGAGTTGATTTGGTTTTCAGCCGATGGCCAAACGGTCCAGCACAAAGAAGTTTCTTTAGCATGGCCTAGTCGAGCAACGTCGACGCAAGCTCAAACGGCCATAGCAGGCCTGGTCGCACCGATTCCACTCGGCTGGATGGTTGGTGGCGGCATCGTCGGACCGCTAGTAATGATCCAGGAAAACAAGGTTTCAAACTACAGCGCAGGATTGCGAAAAGGAATAACCGAAGGCTGGCCCGGATTGATTATTTCCACGCTATTAGCCCTCGCTTCAGCCGGATTCACCCTAAAATTACACCACCGTTATCACCGCCCACATCCCGGTCTGTGGTGTCTATTCGTCTTTTTCCTCGGCCCGGCTGGACTGTTGGCCTATTGGCTGGGGCATCACCGGGTAGTACTCGAACCGTGTTCAGCTTGTGGCCGCACGGTCCCTCGGGACCGCGACGGCTGTGCCGCCTGTGGCGAAACGTTCGCTGCGCCGGAGCTAGTTGGCACCGAAATCTTTGCCTCGTGCGTTTCGCACTGAAGTCCTTCACTCCTGAGGGTGGCACCGACAGTCGTTCGGAATGGACATAGCCAGCGAGTAAGCTTATTCGAACGATTGTCGGTGTGCGCAGCACAGGAGGCCAATAACCTTATAAACTTCCTTTGCGACGTACACCGAGGATCGACTCTTACTCAATATCGACTGTCGTAATGATTTGCTCGCCAGTCTTGCCGCGAAGCGGCTACACACCCAAAGCCTAGGGTTGCCTAGAGTCGGAGCAGCGCCGAGGCCGAATCAATCCGCGGTCTGTTTCGGCCTCGGCGATGCTCCGTTCGAAACCATTGCGTTCTACTCGGCCGATATTTCTTGCATAATACAAACCCAGGGTAGCAAACGCTCGTGTTACTCGCGTATGCGAACCCTGGGCTTTGATGGTTGAACACCTTCGGTGTAAGGTTGCAAATCATTGCTTCCGGCGCTCGTCAGTGAATAACCTCCCTCAGAGCCGCGCAGTGGCGAAAGCGAATGAACCGCTGGACGACCGTGTTTATGAAATATCCAGACCGAATTTCTCCATCCATCAATGGATACCTTAATTGATCGGAACGTCCGCTGTCGCTGCTACGCAGCTAGGTTTAAACCATACACACCGTGGGCTCACGCCCACGGCTAAGCGATTTCGCCGCTACGCGGCTGGTCTGGAGCCCATACACTCCACCCCAATTGCCCCAAGACTTGCGTTTTTGACCTATCTGAGTCGCAACTTGCAATCTGTGTCTTCATCCTGGAGAATGACTGGCTTGGTTAAGCACCACTCACTCCACTCAGCAGGTGACCCACCCATGACGAACTCCAACAATTTGACAGGCCCCAACCGCTTAACGGGCCCCAACAGGTCACGCCGAGAATTTCTCAAGACGACGGCCACCACATCGGCGGCCCTTGGCGCGATGGTCATTCCCCAATCGGCACATGCGGCGGGCGACGACATACTGCGTGTCGGAGTGGTTGGCTGTGGCGGCCGCGGCACCGGAGCCGTGGTCAACGCACTGATGGCCGATCCTCAGACCCGGCTGGTCGCGATCGGTGAAGCCTTCGCCGATCGTGCCGAAGCGAGCCTCAAGGTATTAAAGAACAATGCAGAAGTTGGTGACCGGGTGGTTGTCGATGCGGACCACACTTTCATTGGCTTCGACGCCTACCGTCAGGTGATCGACTGTGGAGTCGATGTGGTGATCCTTACCACTCCCCCCCATTTCCGTCCCGAACATTTGAAATATGCCATTGAGCAAGGCAAGCATGCGTTTGTCGAAAAGCCGATCGCCGTCGACGCCCCGGGTGTGAAGAGTGTGGTGGAGACATGCAAACTGGCCAAACAAAAAGGTCTGTCGGTCGTTTCGGGTCTCTGCTGGCGTTACGATTCGGGCGTCCGTGCCACCATGGAGCAAATTGCCGATGGGGCAATCGGTGAGATCGTATCAATCCAATCGGAGTACAACACGGGTCAGCTATGGAACAAACCTAACAAGCCCGAGTGGAGTCGCATGGAGTACCAGATGCGGAATTGGCTCTACTACGCTTGGCTCTCAGGCGACCATATTTGTGAACAGGCGGTTCACAGCCTCGACAAAACAGCCTGGTTGCTCGGTGACGTACAACCTATACGAGCCATGGGCATCGGTGGCCGCCAACAGCGAACAGACAAACAGTTCGGCCATATCTTTGACCATCATACGGTCTTTTACGAATACCCCAATGATGTGCGGGTCTATTTCACCTGTCGGCAACAAGACAATTGCACCAACCGGGTCGACGAACTGGTCCTGGGCACCAAAGGAACGGCCCGTATCTTGAAATATCGAATCACCGGCGAAACGAAATGGCGCTATCGGGGTCCCAAACCAAACATGTACCTGGTCGAACACCAGGAAATGTTCCAAGGCATCCGTAATGGCAACCCCATCAACAATGGCCATTACATGTGCAACAGCACCATGATTGCCATCATGGGTCGCATGGCGACTTACACCGGACAAACGTTGAAAGGGGACCAGGCCTTTGCCAGCGAGCAACGACTCGGGCCTGCTGAGTATGAGTGGGGTGACATGTCCGAGCCGCCGGTGGCTATTCCGGGAGAGACTAAGTTCGTGTGAAGGAGTAGGCTGGAAAAGAGTTAAGGGAAGGAATATTTTTGCGTAGGGGCAACCCGTATTGAAGGGGTCAGGCACAAGTTTTCGGCTTGGCGTTTATTCCGTCAAACCAAACTTTTCAGATTGCTATTGTGTCTCTAGTGTAGGAGTTGTGTTTATTTAGTACTCAGCGTTCTGAAAAGATTTGTTTGCCTGGGGGGCTGTCGCCCGTACATGGTACGGTGTTTATAGCGACTGTCACTTATGTTTTCTTTACTCTCTACACTCAACACTTAAAGACCCCGCCCTCTTGAATTGGACTCAAAACTCACAACAAATTAATAAGGAATATACAAATTATGAACCGTTGGCCGATTGGCGTTTTTGCCAGTATTGATGCGGGCCTGGGAGTGCAGCTTGAGGTTGTCTCCGAGTTGGGCATTAAGACCATTCACCTGCATACACCTCAGCAGGCGTCACGGACGCCCGCGATGGCAGAGCAATTTCTGGAAAAATTACGAACGCTGGACATCACCATCACCTGTGTCTTCGCTGGCTTTGAAGGTGAGAGCTACGCGGATATACCAGCTACTCAACAGACGGTGGGACTGGTCCCATTGCAGACCCGCGCCACTCGACTAATTGAGCTCAAGCAGATTGCCGATTTTGCTCGACTCTTGGGAGTTGATGTGGTCGGGCTCCATGTGGGCTTTGTCCCACATGACACAACCTCAGATGACTATGCAAGTGTCATTGAGGTAGTTCGCGAAGCCTGCGACCACATAGCAGGCAACCAACAGGCTCTCCACCTGGAGACCGGGCAGGAAACGGCCAATGCTCTGCTGCAATTCATTCAAGATGTCAAGCGTGATAATCTGTTCATCAACTTCGATCCGGCCAACATGATTCTCTACGGTTGTGGTGAACCGATTGAAGCGCTCGAAAAAGTGGGGAGTTATGTCCGCAGCGTCCACTGCAAAGATGGCCGTTGGTCGGATAAGCCGGGCGAGTCTTGGGGAGAAGAGGTCCCACTCGGCCAGGGAGATGTCGACTTCTCCAGATTCTTATTAACCCTGGTACATATCGGCTACGACGGTCCTTTGACGATCGAGCGGGAAATCCCCCAGGAACCGGCCCGACAAAAGGCGGAAATTGGCGCCGCTTCCACTCTGCTGGAAGATTTAAAAGAACACATTCTTGCACAAGGAGCCTAGTCTCTTGGGATCTATTCGAACGCGACTTTCAATCATGATGTTTCTCCAGTTTTTTGTCTGGGGAGCCTGGTTTGCAACACTGGGAAAGTGTTTGGCTGACAACGGATTAGGCGATTTCGGTGGGGATGCCTATGGTAGCGCACCTATCGCTGCGATCTTTGCCCCTCTGTTCTTAGGACTGATAGCCGACCGATTTTTTCCCTCCCAAATAGTTATGGGAGTATTGCTCTTGTTAGGAGGTGTGTTTCTCTGCCTGGCCCCCGGATATGCAGCAGTTGGAAATGGCACCATGATGGTCAATTTGTTTATTGCACATATGCTTTGTTATATGCCAACCCTAGGCCTTAGCAATTCAATCACATTTTCCAATATCTCCAATCAAAACGAATTCCCAAAAATCCGAGTATGGGGAACCATTGGATGGATAATTGCCGGCTTAGCTGTCGGTTTCCAAGGTTGGTCGGGCAGTTTCAATATATTTTGGTTGGCGGGAATTTGCTCTTTTATCACTGGCTTCTATTGTTTCACTCTCCCTCACACACCGCCGCCCGCGAAAAATAAACCGGTTGATTTCAGAACTATATTTATGGTGGACGCTTTCCGGCTTCTAACCGACCTACCATTTTTAGTATTCATCGTCTGCTCTACGCTTATATGCATCCCGTTAGCCTATTATTACGGTCTGACGTCCAACTTGCTTGGACAAATTGGATTTGAAGCACCCGCGTCAACGATGACACTTGGACAGATGAGCGAAATATTTTTTATGTTGCTCATTCCGTTTTTCTTTCGCCGGCTAGGGGTTAAATGGATGATCTTAATCGGCATGGCCGCTTGGGTGATTCGGTACCTATTGTTTGCTTACGGTGCGCCTGATCAAACTATATGGATGATGTTATTGGCCATCTTATTGCACGGTGTTTGTTATGATTTTTTCTTTGTCACCGGTTTTATGTACACAGATGACAAGGCTTCCACAGATATTCGAGGACAAGCACAAAGCATGCTGGTCTTTTTCACCCAAGGGATAGGCATGTACTTTGGTTATTGGGTTGCCTTCAGTGAAAACAGCTCTACCGTAACCAAATATTCAGAACTCAGCGACGCCATCAAAGCGGCAGCGCCACAACAAGAACTTAGCTTCACCGATTCACTCACACGTATGTTTTCGGTATCCCTTCCCGAAAATATCGACCAACAATTGCTGAGTGACACAATGGGGCAATGGAAAGAATACTGGATTATACCTGCCGTTATGGCCGGAGTCATCATGGTGGCTTTTGCATTCCTGTTCCATGACAAAATGAGTGCTGATTCGACTGCAGCAGACAATCACAGCGAGGCATCTGCATGATTCGTATCGGAATTGCCGGCATCGGCTTTATGGGTATGGTGCACTATCTCACCTACCAGCGTCTGCATGGCGTGCTAGTGGCGGCCCTCTGTGAACAAGACCCAAAACGGCTTGCCGGTGACTGGCGAGAAATTCAGGGCAATTTTGGCCCCGTTGGCAAGAAGATGGATCTCTCGGGCATCGCTCGCTACTGCGATTTAGACGAAATGCTGGCTGACGAATCGCTCGATGTGATCGACGTCACCTTGCCACCAGGACTGCATGCAGAAATTGCCATCAAAGCACTTCGGGCCGGTAAACATGTGTTTTGTGAAAAACCGATGGCGCTCACGCCACGAGACTGCGACCGGATGTCCGCAGCGGCTGCCAAAGCCAATCGGCTGCTGATGGTAGGTCATGTACTGCCTTTCTATCCCGAGTACGCATGGGCTTACAAAACCATCCAAAGTGGTAAATACGGACGCCTCCTGGGGGGTTCCTTCCGACGGGTCATTTCCGATCCCCAGTGGCTCCCAAACTATTGGTCGGCCGACCGAGTCGGTGGCCCCATGCTCGATCTACATGTGCATGATGCCCACTTTATTCGCCTGTTGTTTGGAATGCCGGACAAAGTCACTTCCCAAGGCCGAATGCGCGGCGAGTTGGCCCAGTTCTGGCACACACAGTTCCATTATTCTGACCAACCCTATGTGGTCGAAGCGACCAGTGGGACCATCGATCAGCAGGGCAGACCGTTCGAGCATGGCTTTGAAATTCACTTGGAACGGGCCACCCTGGCGTTTGATTTTGCCGTGATCGATGGCGTTGGCCGCATGCTACTGGAGCCGACCCTGTTTGAAGGTAAGGGGTTGGATGACAAGGGCAGAGTCAAACATCCAAAATTGTCCGACGGCGATCCGATGAATGCGTTCCGCCATGAACTGCGTGAAATCGTGCGTGCAATCCGCACAAATCAGCCTTCACCTATCCTGGACGGCAACTTGGCTCGTGACGCCATCGTCATCTGCCAAAAACAAACCGAAAGCCTGCGCAAAGACCGGTCCGTGAAATTGGGTGGTAAGAAATAATGTAACGCCTCTCTTGAACCAAGATTCCCACTCGCCAGGATCGCCAAGACTTTTTCTATCCATCCTTTGCGATCTTTGCGAGAGTCCGTTCTATTTGATATCGCAAATAATTTGCCACCCCTGCCGAGGGTAACTATGAATTCTAGTGAAATCTAACGAAGACAATTTAGTCCATGAAGAATTTAGCTCAAGACGCTAATCCTAACAGCTGCCAAGAGCAAACCGACCCGCTTGCGGATTGCGAACGAACTACTTGCCAGGTCTTCGAGCATGCGCGCGAAGCCAGCGTCTATGTGGCCCAGCAAATTGCCAAGCTCATTCGAAAACGCAAGCAAGCAGGGCAACCGTGCGTACTCGGACTGGCGACGGGAAGCACGCCGGTATCGACTTACAACGAACTGGTACGCCTGCATCGCGAAGAAGGGCTAAGTTTCCGCAACGTGGTCACCTTCAATCTTGACGAATACTACCACATGCACCCCGATGCGCTACAAAGTTATGTGCGTTTCATGTGGGAACATTTGTTTGACCATGTCGACATCGATCCGGATAACATCCATATTCCCGATGGAACACTTCAGGAAGACCAGATCGACACCTATTGCCAGGAGTACGAACTGGCCATTCGCGCGGCGGGTGGCATCGATATTCAAATCCTGGGGATCGGCCGCACCGGTCACATTGGATTCAATGAACCTGGCTCCAACCGCGACAGTCGCACCCGACTCATCACTTTGGACCGAGTCACCCGACGCGACGCTGCCAGCGATTTTTTTGACGAACAAAATGTACCACGCCGCGCGCTCACGATGGGAATCAGCACCATTCTGGAAGCACGTCAGATCTACCTATTGGCATTCGGCGAAGGCAAGTCGCCCATTATTGCTAAAGCGGTGGAAGAACGTGTCTCACCCCATGTCACCGCCAGCTTCCTGCAAGAACATCCGCAGGCCAAAATTATCCTGGATGAAGCGTCTGCCGAACAACTCGCCCGTTATCGGTGTCCTTGGGTGCTGAGAACTGTCCCATGGGATGACCAAAAGATTCGCAAAGCGGTCATCTGGCTAGCAAGACGACTAAAAAAACCCATTCTGAAACTCACCGAAGAAGACTACAACGAAGATGGCCTGCAGGACCTGCTCGCCACTCGCGGTTCGGCCCACGATATTAATCTACAAGTGTTTCGACACTTACAATCAACATTATCGGGATGGCCTGGCGGGAAACCAGAACATGAACGTTTGCCCGGAGATCGATCGCAACGTCATGAGGACATTTTCCCCAAGCGGATACTGGTTTTTTCACCCCATCCAGATGATGATGTAATTTCGATGGGAGGCACTCTAATTCGCCTGGCAGACCAAGGGCACGAGGTGCATGTGGCCTATCAGACATCAGGGAACATCGCCGTCTTCGACGACGACGCAGTTCGATTTGCCGAATTTGTCGCAGACTTCAACCGAGCCTTCAAAATCGACGACACTCGTACGACCGAACTGGAATCACACATCGACTCGTTCTTGAAGCACAAGCAGCCAGGACAAGTTGACAGCGACACGGTCCAAACCATCAAGGGAATGATCCGGAGAGGAGAGGCGAGAGCTGCCACCCGTGCCAGTGGCATTCCACCCGAACGGCTTCATTTTCTTGACATGCCTTTCTATGAAACGGGCCGAATTCGCAAGAAACCGCTGGGAGAGCAGGACATCCAAATCACTGTCGATCTACTTGAAAAAATCAAGCCGCATCAAATTTATGCCGCCGGCGACCTTTCCGATCCACATGGTACTCACCGCACCTGCCTCAGTGCAGTACTCCAAGCAGCCAATCGAGTACGAAAAAGTTCCTGGTACGAACAATGTGTCGTGTGGCTCTATCGGGGCGCCTGGCAGGAGTGGGGACCACACCAAATCGAAATGGCCGTCCCTCTGAGCCCGCAGGAATTAAAGCGTAAACGGACTGCCATTTTCAAGCATGAATCGCAAAAAGATCGAGCCGTCTTCCCAGGCTCTGACTCACGCGAGTTCTGGCAAAGGGCAGAACAACGCAACCAGACCACTGCCAGACTCTACGATGAACTGGGACTCGCAGAGTACGAGGGCATTGAAGGCTTTGTGCGTTGGAATGGGGAGTTGGCAGGAGTCTTGTGATAACATTCCAATTCCACCCAAGGAGTAAATAACCATACCATGGAAGTCTTAATCAGTAACACGCCTGAGCAACTGAGCAAAGCAGCTGCCCTGGAAGTGGCCGAGGTCTTGAACACCAAACCCAATGCGGTTCTCGGCCTGGCCACCGGCTCCACTCCTTTGGGCCTGTACAAGGAACTGGTCCGCTTGCACCGTGAGGAGGGCCTCAATTTCTCACAAGTCACCACCTTTAATTTGGACGAGTACGTAGGTCTGCCTGGAAATCATCCGCAGAGCTACCACTATTTCATGCAGAAACATTTCTTCCAGCATGTCAATATCCCCACTCAGCACAACTACATACCTTCCGGCACCACCAGCAACTACAAGGCGTTCTGCGCCTGGTATGAACAACGAATTGCCGAATGCGGTGGCATTGATATCCAGATTCTCGGCATTGGTACCGACGGGCACATCGCCTTCAACGAACTCACCAGCTCACTGCAGTCTCGAACGCGACTGAAAACTCTCGCCGAATCAACCATCGACGACAATGCTCGTTTCTTTGAAAAACGAGAAGAAGTGCCCATTTACGCCATTACGATGGGGGTCGGCACAATTCTTGAATCGCGCCGGATTGTGTTGCTTGCCAATGGCCAAAACAAGGCAAAAGCCATCGCCGACGCGGTGGAAGGTCCGGTCACCAGCATGAACACGGCCAGTGCCCTGCAGATGCACGCCTCCACTCGAATCTTTATCGATACCGAAGCTGCCAGCAAGCTACAGATGCGAGATTACTACGTGTGGGTCCAAAGTAAAATGCCAGGAGCACCCAAATTGTAGCAATGGTAAAAAGGTAGCGGATGTCGGGTGTCGGGTAACAGAGAACAGATTGAATGCAGGCATGAGATGGATGAACCTGGTTTTTGACATACTCCTCATGTCTGTCACCTGTCACCTGAAGCCCCTTTGTTACCCATGGACATTGTAAAACGTTGCTTTCAAGCCGCCCGAGCAAAACAAGGACGCATTGTTCTGCCCGAAGGTCACGATCCACGCGTTGCTGCTGCAGCCCGACAACTGGTCGATGAAGGTTTGGCCCAACCCATCTTGTTGGGGAAATCAGAGCAAGTAACCGCTGCCGCAAGTGAGGCAGGTGTCACTTTAAAACATATCGAAACGCTCGACCCTACCCAAAGCGATCGGATCGAAACTTATGCTACCCGGTATCGTGCTGGTCGTTCGCTCAAAGAGAACATTGCTCGGAGAATGGTAAAAAAGTCACTCTTTTTCGGAGGGATGATGGTAGCCTGCGGAGACGCCGACACCATGGTCGCCGGCGTGGCCAACGCCACGGCCACGGTCATTCAGGCGGGTATCTTGACGGTAGGTTATGCATCAGGCATTGAAACCGCATCCAGTTTTTTCCTGATGTTGGTCCCCACTCCTGGCGAAGAAACTCTACGTCCATTCATCTTCGCCGACTGCGCAGTCAACGTACAACCGAGCGCTGAGCAATTGGCCGATATCGCAATCGCTTCCACCGATAGTGCAGCCAATCTTTTGCAAGACCCGCCGTGTACCGCCATGCTTTCTTTCTCCACACGGGGTAGCGCTTCGCATGTGGATGTCGAGAAGGTGACCACGGCCTTGCAGATCGTCCGCGACCGAAATCCGGATCTGGTGATTGACGGCGAATTCCAGGTCGATACGGCAATCATACCGGCAGTGGCCGCGAAAAAGGTTGCCGGTGAAAGTCCCGTAGCCGGCCAGGCGAACGTACTTGTTTTCCCAGATCTCGATGCGGCCAATATCGCTTATAAGTTGACTCAGTATCTGGCCGGAGCCAAGGCAATTGGCCCTTTTCTACAGGGATTTGCCAAACCCATCAGCGATCTTTCCCGGGGCGCCAGTGCCGAGGATATCGTAGCCACCTCAGCCATTTGCCTGGCACAGGCTAACCGCTCATGAAAATCCTTGTTGTCAATTGTGGCAGTTCATCAATCAAGTACCAATTATTTGATATGCCCGCTCAATCCGTCTTAGCGACAGGCTTGATAGAACGTATCGGTGAACAAGAGTCTGCGCTGATTCAGAAGAGTAGAGGTCAAGAAACCCGCACAGTACAGTCGATACCTGACCACTCCGAAGGAATGCGGCTGATCATTCAAGCTTTGACCCAGGGGCCCACGGCTGTTATCGATAACTTGACAGAAGTCAACGCCGTGGGACACCGCGTGGTTCACGGCGGAGAGTCTTTCAGCGAATCGGTCATTCTCGACGAGCAGACCATTGGCACCATTGAATCCGTGGCCGAACTGGCCCCCCTGCATAATCCGCCCAATTTAGTCGGTATTCGGGCCGCCCAACGGGCTTTGCCCGCCATCCCCCAGGTGGCCGTTTTTGACACGGCCTTTCACGCCTCCATTCCACCAGTTGCCTACACCTACGCTCTGTTGTTTATACACAAGTCTCTTGTTTTGGCCCAAACGCTAGCCATGCGGTAGCAAAGTCGCACATTCTTCTGATGCCGACCCAGACTGTTTGTGGTCCGGGAGGGGGTTCGCTGGGTCGATTGTT
>JBDOMT010000278.1:0-46370 GCA_039831705.1 Pirellulales bacterium
CCGCTTTGCCCGGTATCGAAGTACGCTTCCGTAGCCTAGTTCTACTGAAGTGATCGCCTGAAGGAGAGGGTTTTTAGATCCCCGTAGGAGACAATAATGGCTACAATATCATCGCGTCTAGTTGGGATGAGTCAGCAAACCCGTTCTATGCAAATGGATTTCTTAGAATGAAAATTCGGGGCGACCGAGGCGCTGCAGTAGTTGGATCTAAAATGAGTTTAACTGGCGACTATTTAACAGGCGATACGACGGGTTATTTTTTTAGGGGCGACAGCTTCTCGCCGATCCCCGAACCCTCCCCCCTCGCCCTAGCTCTTACAGCACTAATCTTAACATTCGCTAAACGCCGTACTCGTTAGTATCCACACCTCGGCTAGCCACCGTGGTATTTTTATTTGCCGATGTCGCACCGTAAGCAACCTGGGTAACGCCCTGCAATCTACTTATTAGCGCTACTACTGGCCGGCGTACCGAGCAGTTATCTAAGAAGACCAACCCGCTCAATGCTGCGGCCACACTTCGGCAACATCTAAATCGGGAATACTATCAGCTTCTTCCAAGGCCGATACTGCGATCCATTTCACGCCCCGCGAAACCGTTTAAAAACACTACATATCCAGTACTTGTCATTCTGAGGGAGCCTTGGCGACCGAAGAATCTCCGTGGTCAACTAGTCGCCAAGGCTCCCTCAGGATGGCAAAAAGCGATGGTGTGGCCCGTATTTACTCCGGAGTCGAGTGAGGTCTTAAAAACTTTGGTTGCTTTGTTCCCTTCTGTAAATTCATTGGTTTACCCCAGGCAAGATTACCCGCGAGAGGCCATCGACTAGTTTTGTCTCGCGAAAATTGATGACCAAGCCAAGTTCATCGGTACGTATCTCGATGAAGTCATTTCCATCGGACAACCTGCCACAGTACGTTTAACGAATCGCTGTACTACCCATGATTTGTCCGGTTCGCTTTTATTCTCAGGACAATGATGTTGCTAAGTGATAAAGTCGCCCAATTTCGTCAGCGCTAAATGGTGGTTCCTGCCAAGTCGTGATTCCGTCGAAATCTAGGGTGACTGGCCAGACCAGACCTCCTAGCTTTTCAACACGACGAATGCACTCGTTACGTCGATTTGGTTTAGTGTAAACGAGCATGAAGCCGCCACCACCAGCGCCACACGTTTTCCCCCCAAAAATGCAATCTTTCATCACTTGAAAGTAGCGGCGGTGTTCAGCACTGTCACAACTTTTGTGGAGGTTGTAGAGTTGCCGACAACTTTCGGCGAGTGCAATCGCGTAACCATCTAGATCTCCAGATTCTAGCGACTTTGCCATTGCTTGGGCTTGTTCTCGCAGCACGACCATCGCTTTCACAGTGGGAGAGTTGGGCTGCGCATAAGAGCGTTTGATATCTTCGTGAATCGATCCCGACATATGGGCAGCGCCGCTGTAGATCAAGAGCGAACCATGCTCTAGAGCATGGAGCGTGTCGCGATTAATCGAGAGTTTGTGAGGCGTCATGCCTCCGCCGGGGTGGTATTCTAAGAAATTGATACCACCAAATGCTGCTCCCAAAGAATCTTGATCACCACCAGGAAAAGCTAGGTCTTTGCGTTCGATTTCATTGGCCAACGTTGCGATTTCTAGCGGCGTTCGAGTGCGATCATAAGCACGATCAAGAGCCGCCACAATCGCTACGCCTAAGGCACCGCTACCGCCCAAGCCGCTACCAGGGGGAACGTCGGTTTCGGTGACTAGCAGCATAGAATCGCTGTTGGGTATCAAACGCTTGACGAATGCTTTGACGAATTCGAAATGGTTCTCGTTGCTAAGTGATACAACATCCGGCGCCACCATGCCTGCTTGAATATCCATCGCATAGAGAATAATTCCAGAACCGGGATCGAGACGCTGGGCACTGGCAAATGCGTGTCGCTGGACGGCAAAGTTGACGACCGCACCACCATGCTCAATGCAAAAAGGTGGCGCGTCGGTCCCGCCTCCCGCTGGATCGACACGCACTGGGGCACGAGCACAGCCTCTCATAGTGATTCCTTCTTGTTGGCGAGATTTATATTACGAGTGAGTGTAACGATGGCACAAGTCGACCATGAGTTTGATGTTATCGGGCGGGGCAGGCGGGGCGACACTACATGCAGATGAGAGAATGAACCCCTTGGTTTTCTCGGCAGCGTGGAGTACGGCCTGAACTTCCTTCTCGACCGTACGAGAATCGCCACGAAGCAGAGTGTTTACCGGATCGATATTCCCTTTAATAAAGATGTTTCCCTTGAGCATATCGACGGCTTCCTCGATTTCGACATCGCCCAGTGGCGGAGGATCCAAACACTCGATGCCAGAAATGCCGGCTTGTTGAATAAGATCGAGTCGGTCTCCGATCGCTCCGCAAGTGTGGGTGTAGATGGCTGCACCCTCCGCGCGGACCGCTTTGGCTAGCCGTCCCTCGAAGGGAAGAATAAAGTCGACGTACATTTCGCGACTCAAAAAGGCGCTGCCGGCAAAGGGACTGGAAATTTTTATTGCGTCTGCTCCACGACGTACTTGCGCTACTGCGAGGGCAACCGACCACTTTGTGGTCTCCTCAAGAATCTGCAGGCATTTTTCTGGATCATCCAAAATGGCACAGAGGCCGTCTTCCATACCGGTGAGATTCAAAAAATGATCGAACGGCGATCGTACCTCACCATGCACTGAGTATTCCTCGCCCACTTTATCTATGACGCGGTCGATTGTGGCAAACACGCGCTCGTCGAATCCTTCGGGGTCGGTAATGGGGAGGGTCGCCTTGCTGGCCTGAAAAGCAATAAAGCTATCAGGCGCCCAACCCAACAGGTCGTTGGGGTCGAGCTGCTCGAGCGAGGGCCAAGCGAAATCATCGGTCGGTTTGTAGTAGGCGTCGTCGTCGCGGGTACACTCGATTCGTGAACCATCCGAGAGGTATAGCGTCGGCACTTCGGCATCGTAGTCTGCGCGTTCGACCAGATCCATCAAATCAGGCACTCGTCCTGGTTTGTGGCAGAGGATTCCATCGAAATCGTATAGCACACGAATCTTCATCAAGCATTCGGCCCAGAGCTGGCTATCGACAAAGTAGTCGATCGGATGCACGCCGGTATTGGTAATCGTGTGTCCATTCGCAAGTTGGCACATAACCGGAAAACGTTCCGGTTGCTCAAGATGCATTGCTTGGCGGACGAGTTCTTTTGAGTTCATGATGGTCGGTCTTTTCTTTTCGGAAAATCTGGCAACCCACCTCGACAATTCTACACTTCGAGGAAAACACCCCCATCCTCGACAGAAAATTGAGCCCCAGCCTCTGCAACAACCGTGAGGAGCGCTTGCCTGAGAATGTTCTTCACATCGGGTCCGTGATCCACGCGACGCATGATTGATTCTCCCTTTTGATCGTCGATAGAGAACAGGATTTTCAGGCCTTTGCGTTTACAGGTGATTTTTCGGCCGTCCTCGGTTTCTACATTCATCGGTTTGATGTAAGCGTCGACATAATTTACGCCAATCCCTGAACCATCGGGCGCCGCAGGCGGAATGAGCTTTTCAGCTTCAATGTTTTCGTCGTTGACACGAAGTTTCATGGTAGATAAATCCTCAATGATTCTATTTTTTACTGGCTTCAAGACCGCTGGTCCAGTAGTTTTCGGAAAAGTGCAATATGCTCGGGAGTACTCCCACAGCAGCCGCCAACGATGCTTGCCCCTGCGTCGAGTAGACTAGGCAGTTCACTGACCATCTCTTCAGGGGTTTGCCGATAGACTGCTTTCATGTTGATTAGCTCTGGAATGCCTGCATTAGGCTGCGCCATTGTGGGAAAATCGCAAATTTTGCGGTAGGCAGTTACCGCACGAGCGGCCCAACCGACGTCAACGCCAGCACCACAGTTGACAGCGACAACATCGACTCCCGCCTCAACCATAAACTGCGCCGCTTCCTCGGGAGAAATCCCCATCATGGTGCGAATTTCCGAACAATCTTGTGTCACATCGTAGGCCATCGAGCCGATCACACACGGCGCGCCAGCTGCTTTGGCTTCTTGAATGCCGATGCTTAGTTCTTCGTAACTAGTTTGAGTCTCGATGATGACCGCATCGACTCCGGCTGCGACAAGGGCTCCGGCCTGTTCGCGAAAAGCAACGCGGACAATCTCTTCGGCGATCTCGCCATAGGGTTCCATAATCCCGCCGAAAGGGCCGATGTCGCCGATTACGAAGCCTTCGCGGCCACCAAATGCTTCACGGGCGATTCTCGCACCGGCAGCATTTATTTCGCCGACGCGAGCACCCTCTTCGTGACGATCGAGCATGATCCGACAACCGCCAAAAGTGTTCGTAATCAGACAATCAGAGCCCGCCTCTACGTAACAGCGATGGATTTCCAGAACGCGTTTAGGATGATCCGCATTCCACGCCTCACCACACCCTCCAGGCTCAAGACCCGCAAGCTGCAGTTGGGTTCCCATTGCTCCGTCGCCCAACAAAGTGCGAGTTTTCAAGGCTTCTAATAATCGACTACTCATTGATCTTCCAATGCAAAATGAAGGGTTTGCAATACAATTCGCCACTTGTGATCCTGGCTTGCGCGAGTACATAAACACCCGGCCGGACTGGTAGGCGATTGCCAGGCGAGTACCTCGCTGAGCGGCTGCCCTACCAAGGGTTGGTGCGCTCGCAACAGGGTCATGTAACGCTTTGGTTTGTCGAGAAAGGCGCACATGTTCTGGTAGCCCAAATGCTCTTCCGCGGGTTCACACGACGAACTGAGGATTCGATGTCCACCAGCCTGTTCTCGTTTGAGACGGACTTTGTAATCAAACGCCAGAGGCAGTCCCATATTAGTGCAAGTCGATCCATCAAACCGAAATATTGCCAGCAGCTCGTTGTTTGGTTCTGCGGTGACACGTAACCGTTTGTCGCGCCACTTGGACAGCGCCTTTTTGGGAAAAGCGTAGCTCGAACTGCTACGGACTGTTGAAGCGGGAGTCGCGGGGCAGCTCCAAAACTGATCAAGGTCCTTGTCAAAATCTCGCCGCTGCGTGATGCCGAAGGCGGCCAAAGTGGACTTACTCGGAATCATACCCCCAGAGGGAAGTATTTCGAGCGGTGGCGAATCGGATTCGCCCTGGTCGCAAAATAGACGGAACAAACGCGACTGATCGGTCAGGTCCCAGCCATCGTATCCAGGACTGTAGTGCGGCAGGACCGTTGTTTCGGATTCGTTGAGTGTGCGCCGCAGTTGATCGCCCACTCGCCAACGCAGATGCTCAACCGTGGCGATCGCATAAGCGTTGAGGAACATCGCTTCATCGACGCGGCCGCTTTTCCATAGCAAATCAATATGCTCGTCAACCGCCTTACCCGCCGAGACGGCAACGACGACCAGCGCATAGGCCGCTGCGCGAGCAAGCCCCCTGGCCAACAGAGCGCTGGATAATTGCGATTGATGCTCCAAGTGAATCACATCGTAAACTATCCGCTGAATGGAGATCTGCCTAGCTTCGGTCCAAGGTTGTCCGTGACGGGTATACCATGTTTTTGCTTGATCAAATAAGGCTTCCAGTCGCTCGTCAAGTTCTGCGCAGGCCGGCAATCCCACATGACGCCGGAAAAGCACCATCGGCACTTGGTCGACAGTGAGACTCGGCAGAGTGAAAGATGCGACGGGTCGGGACATTATTGCTGGCTAGTAAGGTTTTTCATGGGGATCAACTGACAGCCTTCAACGAAGTAGTCAAAGAATTGGTCATCCGTTTCTAGCTCGACATGACCGATGCTCTGCACGACCGACTCCAGCTCGTTGCGAGCTGCGAGCGAACAGAGTGCACAGGTAGCGCCTTCAATGGAGGCATTGCCGATCTGCACAAGTTTCTCATCTGGCAGGTCTGGAATCAACCCGATACGTCGAGCCGCGTCGAGATTCAAATGCTTGGCAAAACCGCCTGCTAGATAAAATCGGTCCAGATCATCGATATCGATTCCATAGTTTTTCAGCACGATTCGCAGTCCGGCCACATTTGCACCTTTGGCCTGAGCCAATTCACTGATGTCTTGCTCGTGAATAAAGAGCTGCCCATCGGGCGTAAGGTCAAACCGCTGCGAATCATCGTCGAATCGTCCTAGCTCATTGATTCGCTTGGTGCGTAAAAGTTCGCTGAGTCCGTCGATCAATCCTGAACCACAGATTCCCAATGGTTGACCGTCTCCAATGATTCCTAACGAAATTTCCTGTCCAGCGGAGAGAGCTACCGTTTCGATCGCCCCGTCCAGGCCAGGCATCCCGCAGGTGATGGCACCGCCTTCAAAAGCCGGGCCTGCAGGACATGACGCAGCGAGAATCTTATGCCGGTTGCCGACCACCAGCTCGGTGTTGGTGCCAATGTCCATCAGCGCGATCGTCCGATCTTCGTGAGCTAGACCGACCGCGAGCAGGCACGCCGCTGCATCGGATCCTACATGCCCCCCGATCACTGGCAAGCCATAAACACGAGCAGCTGGAAAAACTGGCAGACGCAGTTTTTTTGCTGTCGTACACAAGGAGGTCGACCCACGAAGACCCTCGGCCAGTTCGATTTCAGTGAATGAACGATACGGTCGTTGACCTATGAAATAAACATCGAGACCGAACAGCAGATCGCGCATTGTCGTGTTCGCCGCGATGACGATTTCGTAGATGGTTTGTCCGTCGCAGGAGAACGCTTCGATCGCATGACCCAGATAGGCAAGCAATGTACGCTGCAAGAGGTGGGTGTTTTGCTCGGTGTCGTACTGGATGCGTGCCATAATATCGGTGCCCGCGAAGCGTTGAGGGTTCTCGAAAGATTGAACTTCCAGAATTTTACCGCTTTCGAGATCGACGAGCCGAACCACCACTGTGGTAGTCCCCACATCGACCGCCAAGCCATGAAGTGGACCAGAAGCCTCGACAAGTTTTGCGCCATCGAGCAGCACCCAACGGCCATCGCGGGCAACGGCCGGATCGAAGCTCGTCGGGCCTGGGATGTCACGCAGAGAGGTGCCGCCTTGCTCGATTCGCATTTCGCCACGGCGTAAGGTGTGGCACTTGATCGTCCCGGAGGTACCAACCACCTGGGCTCGGCAGGAAAGACGAAATCCATTTCGCAAATGTTCCTCTTCGGGCGCACGCGGCGAGAGCAGTTGACCGCCCGCAACCACTTCGACCAAACATTCGCGGCACTTCCCGTTTTTCCGACAGGAGGTAGGCACGACAACGTCAACCTGATCGGCGCAGTCGAAGAGCGACTGTCCAGCAACAGGTGTGAGTTTTTTCTTATTAATTTCAACTTGTATGGGCAAGATGATAACCTTTCTCGAATGAAGCTCTAAATCCTTGGGGATCTATGTTGCCATCATCGAAAGGGGGTTCCGTCTAAAAGCACTATCGGGCTGAGCTGAGGATTCCCACCTGCGTTGTCAGTAATAGAAACCCAATCGACTTCGCTACAATGGACAAGTTCAGTGGCAAACGATCTGGACTCGACTGTCTGATGATTGGTTATCGTACCTCGCGTGGCGACGGGTTCCACACCCGGTAAAAACTGAGAACGGTCGGCCAGTTTGTCGCTCAATGCGTACATGGGATTTGGTGGCTAGCTGACGTTAATTTACTAAAAATGTCTATTGATATTTTTATCCCACAACAGGAGCAAGCTCCTTAAACAATTCCACGGCTCGCGACGCATCGGCACCATATCCATCGGCGCCGATTTCTTCAGCAAACATCTCGCTGACTGGAGCGCCGCCAATGCAGACTTTGACATGTTCAAGCCCTACGTCCTTCAGCGTGTCGATGATGACCTTCATGTACGGCATTGTGGTGGTGAGCAACGCGCTCATGCCTACAATGTCTGCGTTGTGTTCGCGAATGGCAGTCACGAATTTTTCAGCAGATTGATCGACTCCCAAATCGATCATCTCAAAACCGGCACCTTCGGCCATCATGCAAACCAAATTCTTGCCAATGTCGTGCAAGTCACCTTTAACGGTACCCATGACGACCGTGCCGCTCGACTGCACGTCGCCGCCCTCAGAGAGCAGAGGCTTTAGAATTGCCATACCAGCTTTCATAGCACGGGCTGCGATCAAAACTTGTGGAACGTAAAGTCGATTGTACTTAAAATCCTCGCCGACAACGGCCATTGCAGCGATGAGTCCTTCTTGCAGTACTTCTTGTGCAGTACGACCTTCGGCCAAAGCCTGCTCGACCAGATCGACCAGTTGTGGCGCACGACCCTCGTAGAGAGTCTGATTCATAAACGGATAATCAGGCATAAATGATTCTCTCGGTTGTAGGGCAATCGTGTCTGTGGAGGTTTCTGTGAATGAACGGTATTGGGAAAAAGGTGAGGACTGTTGTGTTCTTTTACCAGTACGTTACGTTAGTCGGAATTATTTATGAACATGAGCTTTGACGCCGGAGCTGTCGCTGGAAATATCAAGTAATTTTCCCTGGTAAGGAATGTTGATAAGAGTTCCATCGAAGCCGCGATCGGTACCCGGCGCACGTAATTGTAGATCACTCCCATACACAGGGTCAAAGCCAAACAGCGTTCCCACGATCAATTCAGCAAAGGCTCCACCACCGACACATTCACGCATACAAGCTCCACGTAGGGCAATACGAACCGGCGCATCGCCCTGATATCGATTGGGGCCGTAAAACTCTCGCGCCTGCGCGTACACTCCTTCATATAAAACGGCTTGGGTGCTGCGGGTAAAATCCACAGCTTTCTTCCAGGCTCCCAGTTTGCACATCGTATCTGCAGTCAATGCAGGCCAGGCATCAAACGCGCCCATCGGACCATGGTCAGGACGATCGGATATTTCGGCGGCCTTGTCTTGGAGAGACATCGCGCGCATCCACTTGTCGGTAAGTAATTCTCGTTCGACGAAATCGACCATCTCTTGCTTGATTTTCGGTGAAAGATCGGGCGTGATGAATTTCCCGATACAGACAAAATCGTAGCAGTGGCGCAGCTCGACACGCTTGCCATCGCGGTGCAGGGCATTCCAGACACCATCGCCCGGCTTATAGAGATCTAACACCGCTGAGGCAATTTGATCAGCCCATTGCCTCAATTGTCTCGCCCGAGACGGGTTGCCTTGCTGCTGTTGAATGTCGGCGACAGTACGCATCATCCAAACATTGGCTGCGTTGAACGAAGGGACACGATGCACGTACATGGGAGCGCATTCAAGTAAATTTTCATTCTCGCCGTAGTCTGCCAACATAACGCTCTTGTCGCGTTGCAGCTCTTGCCAGCCAAGTGCGAGCTTTTCCATGTGCTCCAGCACGGATCGGTCGCCGACCTGCTCCTGGAGGAACTCAGAATCGCCGGTCACCGCCAAGTAGCTGCTGACCAGACGAAACATGGCCATGTCGTTTGCGGCATACCAACCATCACCTTGGGTACCTGTGTGCATATTGTAGACAAATCCACCATGCGGATCTGCTTGCAAAAACAATCGCAATTGTTTTTTCATACCCGCGGGTTCAAGCAGAGCGAATATCTTCGACCACATCGAAGTGTCCCAATAAAATACGTAGCCCTTTTCGCGTTCGCCACTGGTGATAAAAACTCGATCATTCATCTTCAAGTTGGTGCGGTGTAACACCAAGAGCGTTAGAACACTGCGGTAGTAGATGTCACTGATCTTCTCATCCGACGTGACAAGCATTGGTAAACTGCCCGAGAAATGTTTATTGCCAGGTGTGAACGCATCGCGCCAACGATGAGCCCAGGCAGTCTTCGTTGTCTTCCAGATACGATCGAAATTATCTGCCCATTGCAAGGCCGTTTTTGATATTGAAGCAGTGGCCACATCGGATTCCTCCAATGTGTGGGCCATCACACATTCCAGTGTTATCGATTCACCAGCCTGGAGAATGAGGTTCCAACTTGCGATCACGCTATTGTTACTCGAATTAACACTTTCGGGGTCTTTGACAAACGCATAGGCCAACTCAATTTGAGGATCCTTGGAGTCGCATCGTACAGCGAGATCGTTGATGTCTTGCGGATTATTCGCATTACCCTCTGGTATCTCGATTGCCAAATCAACAGATTGCGATTTCGTTGAGTTGTTTTTTACCTGAACTCGATACAAAATGCCTGGGCTTTCGAAAGCCATGCGAACTGTTGTTTCCACTTCGAACTGATCGATTATACGACGCCGCACCGCCTGGTACGGATACCATCGACAAGTGGTACTCTCGTATGCTTGTCCATTAATCCTTAGCTTGACGAGCGGTAGCGTGTAATACTCGTACCAGCGCGTAGTGACTGGGTACACGAACAGACGACGACCGGGAAAGTAGTTCACCGAAAGCAAATCGGGTGCACAGGCGGCCATTTCATGAAAGTTATGCAGCGAGGGCATTTGGGTGATCTGGCTGACATCCAGCCAATCGCTAGCCAACTCATCAATCGCCGGAATGGCAGCTACGGCAGAGGATTGAGCAGACTCAGATTGCAAATTTTTCTCAGCATAGGCACACGGCATCACGTAGAAAGGCAGCACAAGAAGATATTCACGGGGCAAGACAAGAGTATACGGCAGAGTATTGACGCGACACATGTTGCATCCTTAGGTAGTCGACAAAGACTTGATAAATGCTTTAACCACCATCGCGCGCTGCTGACCCACGTTGATCAATCGGTAAGATTCCGCAGCTGCTGGGATAACAAAGGTCTCAGCATAGTTGAATTGCTGTCGCATTCCGCTCTTGGTTTCCACAGCGACGCTTGATCCTTCGACTAGCGAGAGCACGTGGGGTGAGCCCTCGGTGTGACTTTCGACTTCAGTATCAAATTCGAAACGATGCACATCGTAGAAATGTTGATCGTGAGTTGGCAGGTGAACCAAACGCCAGTCGTCGCCGCGGGCAAGCTCCACTGGGTGGCTCACAAACTCCCTGGCGACACGATCACCTTTACGGTCGAATTGCAAATTCTCCAGGGCTCGATCGATGTTGAGCGTGCGCGGCTTCCCGTCTAGATCCATGCGCTGCCAATCGTACACCTTAAAGGTGTAAATATAGGTTGTTGCACTGATCTCGAGCACCAAATTATTGATGCCCGAGGAATGCACAGTCCCGCCAGGGATCAGAAATAAATCGTGTTTCTGTGTTGATTCGGAATTGAGATAACGATCGACATCCATCTCAGTTTCTTCAGTGAAACTGTACTTTAGTTCTGCACTAAATTTTGCAGGGTCGATGTCTTCGGCAAACCCAAGGAATACCTTCGATTCTGGTTTGCAGTCGATAATGTAGTAGCACTCGTCTTGAGTAAACGGTTCGCCAAAGTGTTTTTGGATATACTCGGTCTGAGGATGGCATTGGATAGAAAGGTTACCTCCTTCAAAGGTGTCGAGGAAATTAAATCGGATGGGAAAGTCGTACCCGAATCGGGGTTCGTGGTCGCCAAGGATCTCTCGGGCGTTGTGATACATGGCCCAATCGAAAGAGACTTCTATCCACTGCTGGCCATCGCTGAATAGAAGCCCATTCTCAGGCGTGATAAGCTCGAACGACCAAGCGTAGTTGGCAACCTCCTGCGGCAAGTCAGGGATGAGCTGCTTGATCCGCTGGCCACCCCAGGGGCCGGGCTCAAACCACGGCTTTGCTCGAAACACTCCAGTACTCACACGGTTCAGCGCCTCGCGCAGATGCTCACCAGACATGATTGAGGGCTCGTCCGGTCGCTGTTCGTCGATAAACCAATCGACTTGGCGAATGATTGCAGCCTTATGTCGATTGAGAATAGGCCAGTCGAAAAAAAAGAAGCGTTTATAAGTTGCCCTAGGATCCGTGGGAGTGGAGATCCCTAGATTACCAATCGTGCCAGCGCGAGAGCGAAATTGGACCTCGCTCTTCGGCAGATCAACGTAGAAAAGTGGTCCGTCACACGTGAAGAGCCCCGCACCACAGCCATAGATGATCGTGCAGAAAGAGCCAGTTCCTAAGTGATATGAGTCGAGCTGCTGTCGATCAAAAAGATCGATCATTTTGCCTGCGAAACGCTTTCCAAAAAGAGGATCATCACCGCCTAAACAAGGGTCGGCAATTCGATTGATCTCGCATTCTTGCTTTAGAGCATGCGATACGTTTATCCACTTTGACTCTACTCCGATCTCTGCCAATGACGCCTGCAGATGCTTACGGAATTCTTCCCAAAAAACTCCGCCGAATCCATCGATTCGAATGGTCTGGAAGCCTGAAACTTTCTCAGCAATAGCCTTAAAACCACGATCAATTGAGCCGGATGGCACGCACGAAGAAGGATAGAGTCCATACCCTCCTTCGGTAGCTGGTTTGAGCACTACAGGTGGCAGTTTTTGGCTTGTCTTACGGTATTCAAGTAACTGCTGAGACATGGCTAGTGTTGGTCATTGTGGATGGCTAATAATCCTCCTCATGCTAGCGAAGCAGAGGTGAAAAGTCAATTCTTTTAACAATAAATGCATCGTGCATTTCCTATCAAATGCATTGACATTTGTATGTTGACACTGTAGCTTGGAGGCTAGGAGTGGGACGAACGAACCCTGCCAACTCAAATGACTTCTAGAGACGCTGCTGTGATTGAAAACTCTCAGCAAGCTGGAGATTCTTCAGCAGAAACTTGTGCGAAGCCCCGTTATCGGCAGATATTTGACGCCCTAAGGGAGCGTATTAGCAAGGGTGAGTATCCCCCTGGGCACAAGCTTCCTACCGAAGCAGAGTTGATGCAACTGTTCGAAGTCTCTCGTACGACTGTCTCTCGTGCAATGCGAGATATGGAGCTGTTAGGGCTGATCACCCGCCGCCGTGGTTCTGGCACTTATGTTTGTCAGCTACGCAAATCAAGCGAACGTGTGGACTTGGCTCTATTTGTACCCTGGATAGAAACAGGTTCAGGACTCCCTTACGTCGAAGGTTTGATACACCAGCGTATTGCCGACATTGCCAGCCATGGACATGCGACACTCTTACTGCAATGTTTGTCGCCTGGGGCAAGCTCGCTTGAGGAGCGAATGGTCTACGCAACCAACTGCCTCATCAAGAGCCAAGTCGATGGCGTTCTCTACTACCCGGCCGAGCTGCCAGACAATCTTATGAAACTCAATCGCCAGATGGTTGAACTGCTCATTACAGCGGGCATCCAAGTCGTGTTGATTGACCGTGACATCGTTTCTTACCCCGAGCGCAGCAAATATACACGAATTGGTTACGACAACCGTCGTGGGGGCATGTTACTCACCAATCATTTACTCAATGTTGGTTGCAAACGGATCGCTTTTGTTGGTATCCCCGAAGTTTCAACCGTCGTAGCAAATCGCATGTCGGGTTACCACGAAGCGCACCGTGCTCACAACCTAACTGTTGATCCGACCTTAATTCATGTTGCCGATGAAGTCGATCTGACCGAAACGTTTTGTCGAACTCTGGTCGAAAAATGCAATCCGGATGCGATTATTGGCAAAATGGACCGATATGCAGCCATCCTAGGTCGGCATCTGATAGCCATGGGGCTAGAAATCGGTCGCGACATCAAGTTAGCAGGTTTCGACGACGAACCGATTGCTGAACTGCTGCCCATCCCACTGACTACAATACGGTTTCCCGTCCAAGCTTTTGCCCAAACAGCTTACGAGACATTACTACGTCAGATAGCAAACAATGATTCGGATGTCGGACAGTTCATCGTTGACACGGAGCTGATTATTCGAGGGTCCACGGTTCGATCTGTCTAGGCCGATGGCTTTGCCCACGGGGAAATTATTAATACAGCGGTAAAAAAGTACTGTCTTGTCTCATCTCGAAAGGTCCGTAAAGTTGACTAAGAAGATTGTAATTGGAGTTGATGGTGGAGGAACGTCCACGCGAGTCGCTCTCGTGACGGATCAGGGAGATGTGTTGGGAATCGGTACGGCAGGGGCTGGCAACTATCACGATGTCGGCATAAAGGCCGTCCGCTCGAACATTGAGCAAGCGTTATCACAAGCTTGGCTTACAGCCGGCACACAAAGACAGCAAGCAGACGCAGTGTTCCTCGGACTTGGAAGTATCGCGTCTGAAGACGATCGAAATACTATCCTGCAGATAGCCGAAGATCTCTCGTTAGCGCGCCACGGGAATGTCGGTGTCGATCACGATTTGCGTGTCGCTTTGGCTGGTGGATTGGTTGGGAAACCGGGAATCATTCTTATTGCCGGCACAGGAGCTTCTTGTTTTGGCAAGGCCGAAGATGGGCGCGCATGGCGAGCAGGAGGCTGGGGTCCGTTGCTCGACGATATCGGCAGCAGCGGATGGCTAGGTCTGCAAAGCATGGTCGCCGTCGTGCGAGCTTCCGACGGACGCGGCGAGTCAACCGTGTTGAGTTCTCGAGTACTCGACGCGTTAGAAATCATGGAACTCGACCAGCTTCTGCATCGGGTCGACAGTGTCGGCTTAACTCGACGCGAGATCGGAGCATTGGCTCAACTCGTCACCAAAGCTGCTGCCGAGGGCGACTTGGTTGCCCAGAATATCCTTGCCGTTGGAGCTGACGAACTAGCGCTACTGATCGCCACAGTAGCCGAGCAACTAGACTTACCTTCTGCCTTGGGAACTATACCTGTCGCAGTCACGGGAGGACTTACCCAAGCAGGGTCGGTGTTCCTAAATCCGCTACGGGCTGCCGTTCAACACCGAGTGCCTGCCTGCGAATTGATTGAGCCTAAGCTCCCACCGGTCATGGGGGCGGTACTGATTGCATTGCAATCGTTAGGGTTCGCACCATCGCCAGAAATCGTGTCCAATCTCGAAGAATGTCATACGATAAACGAACGTTCAACCTTATAAAGGACTCATCCATTGAATGGCATTGATGCTGCTATCGTCGTTTTGTATTTCGCAGCCATGCTTGGCTTGGGTTTTTGGTACAAGCGGCTAGCTGCTAAAAACTTGGATAGCTATTTTTTGGGTGGCAAGCGTATTCATTGGTTAGCGTTGGCAATGTCGGGGTCGGTCTCGAATTTCGATATCACAGGCACGATGTGGATTGTGGCGCTGTTGACGCTGTTAGGAATGAAGTCGATGTGGAACCACTGGATGTGGGGATTCCTGATGGGCGCCTTTTTCTTGGCATTCATGGGCAAGTGGATTCGGCGTTCAGAAGTGATGACTGGTGCCGAATGGATGGTGACCCGCTTTGGAGATGGACGAGAAGGGAAGGCGGCACGAGGCGCTTATGCACTGATGGCAGTCGTGACGATGGTCGGCTTTGTGGGTTACGCATTTCAGGGAATCGGCAAGTTTGCTGCAATCTATGTGGACGTGGATCCAATGGTTTGCGCAATCGGAATCTTTGCCGTCACTACGACCTACGTCATGTTAGGCGGTCTGTATAGTGTTGTTATTACCGACGTTATTCAAACGATCATCCTCACGCTGGCAGCAATCGTTATCATGGGCGTTGCTTACACACACGTCACTTCGGAGGCAATTGCTGAGCTCTTGCCGGCCGACTGGTCTTCGCTCGTCCCTCCTTGGAGACTCGACGCCACACAGACTGCGAAACTGGCAGGCACTGGCTACGAAGTGTATGAACTGTTTGGCGCGCTGCTGATCGTGTGGGTAATCAAAGGGTTTATGCTCAATTTGGGTGGGCCTGCTCAGATGTACGACTTTCAAAGGTTCTTAGCAGCCCGCGACTCGCGCGACGCTGCCAAGGTGGGAGCTGCCTGGAGCGTGTTTTTGGTAGTGCGCTGGGGAATGGCAATGGGAATCGCCTTGTTGGCCATTGTGGGAATCAATGAAATGAACGACCCTGAACTAGTGATGCCGGTCGTGCTGCAAAACTATCTTCCGGTAGGAATCCGAGGCGTGGTAATCGCCGGCTTGCTGGCCGCCTTTATGTCGACGTTCAGTTCGACGGTCAATAGTGGTGCTTCCTATATCATCCGCGATCTCTGGCAACCTTTTTTTCGGCCTGACGCGAGCGATCAACATCTTATTCGTGCTAGCTACGTGGCTACAATCGGCATCGTGGCGACCGGTACAGTGATTGGCCTCAATGCAAATTCCATTCGAGAAGTCTACGACTGGATTATGGGAGCACTGGGCGCGGCATTTGTCGTCCCCAATGTGTTGCGATGGTTTTGGTGGCGACTCAACGGAATGGGCTATGCGATTGGTACCGTCGCAGGCCTTGTGGTTTCTTTTATCGTTTGGCAAGTTCCCGCATTGGGACCAATGTACATCGCGTTTCCACTGGTTTCGATAGTCTCACTGGTAGCGACATTCGCGGGAACCTGGCTGACGGAACCGACTGATGAAGATACCCTGGAAGCCTTCTTCCGAAACGTCCGACCCTTTGGTTTCTGGGGGCCTATTCGTGCCAAAGTGGCACCAACGCTCGACGTCACGCAGATGCGTGGCGAAGGAATAGGGCTAGCCGTTGTGAACACTTTGATCGGGCTGGTTGCCATTGGCGGTGCCTACTTGGCGCCGATGTATCTGGTCTGCCATCGTCACGTTGACGCACTCGCTTACGCTGGCCTCTCAGTTGTCGCCACGGTGGCACTGAAATTTACCTGGTACGACAATCTCCCCGATCCCGAACCGGTGAGCGAAGATTAACCGCAAGAAATAGGCTGCGGATCAGCGCCGCTTCGCATCGCTAATTCTCAGGCGACTGAACAACCAAGCGTACCGTGATGTAGCGGTTCGACTGATAAGGAATTTTTGCCGACTCGGCAGTCACATCAAGTGGTATCTGATTGACTTCTACGCCGTTGCAAAGAAATGCTGCTTCGATCCGAAGCAATGGCGATCGGAGTGTTGCCTCGCCGCTGCGACCTGCCGTTTCTAACAGTCGCAGAATGTATCCTTCACCGTCTTCCGCCTGTTTGAGTGTGACTATCTGTAGATTTGCCTCCTCCAGTTCCAGCAGCGACGCCGAGCTTGCCTGCAAAAGGCGATCTGCGTTTGCTACGCTAGCAGAAAAAGAGGAGAGATAAGGATACGCAAGTATGGGTGTACGCGTGTCGCTATCGAAGTCAGCCAACTGCTCTTGACTAAGGTTCTTTCCACTGGTGATCGAGTAGTGAAACACAAACTCGCCCCCCTGGGTCGCTTTATAGTTGACGTACCAATAGTTGTTCATCACGTAAGAAAACAAGTGCCCCGAAGTTATCTCCAAATGGGTGAGCCATTTGCCGCGGTTGATATCCATGAAGTTCACCAGCGGGGCATCGTGAGACGACCAAGCGACCGAGAAGTCGCCATCCTGCAGATGCACAAGATTCTGCACAGCAAACCATTCTCGACATGCACCGGGGAGCTGATCTTCGTTAGGGCGTACCCAACCGTTTTGGATTTGATATTCCAACTCCGGCTTGACTGCAGCCAGCGGAAACGCAAAGTAGACCGCTTCTTTTTCTCGCGTCGCTTCTTTTTGCACCGTGTTGACGATATCGATGCGTTTGATACGATCGTACAGCAAATACTCACTACGAATCGAAGGCGTGTTCTTGGCGCTAGTTTCAACAGCGATTCGCTGACCCAAGGGAGTATCGACGTTTTCGATCAGCCGAGCTTGCCCTGCTCCTTCGACGATCAATTCAGCCGGCGGCGAGCCGAAATGCAGGTCTTTGATCAGTGAGTCCTTGCCGCCACTCACGTAGATATATTGATTCAAGCTATGGGAATCTGCTTGGTCCACTAATTCTCGCTGCAGTGCAATGTCAATCAGACTTATAATTCCACCGGTGTTTTTGTCGAGCGTGAGTCGGTAATGTGAATTTTCTATCGTCCAATTCGACTCACGTCGCACATTCTTGGGTGGATTTTTCGGCGCATTGAAGTATCGTATCGCGTAGCCCCGATAACCCATTGCGGGGATATTTTCGGCCAGGAACCGTACTTTTTTCCAGCCTTCTTTCTCGAACAAAACATCAGTAATCACAGGTTTGTCATTGGAAAGGTCAACCAGGTAAGATCCTGCGCCGAGTTCCACGACTAATGGCTCGGAACGAACACGGTTTTGCCAATTGAACGCAAAGATCGTATTACCCTCGACTGCCACTTGTTGGCAAAGTCGATTGAGCGAGCGAGCAAGCAGATTGCGGGCGTCGAGATTCGCCCGTTCGCTATAGCTGTGTTTGACTTCCCATTGCCTCAAGACACCTTCGCGATCGGGCTGGCTGATACTGTTGAAAGCTCCCCAAGTATGCTCATCGTAGAAGAGTACATTTTTCCAAGCGGCATCAAAATCTTCCGTCGGGTAACGATAGCGAGGTTCAAACAACGTGGCCAAGCTAGAGCTGATTTCCGCCACAGGCAGAATTTGCTGCGTCTGACGATTTTTTGCCGTCGTCTGTGAGCTGGAAGCTACGCCATCTTCCCAAAAGGCTCCGGCATCACCTCGGTGAACCGGCAATTGATCCGAAAAGTTTTTGCTAATGTAATTGAAGTAGTCAGCATCCGAGGCAACGATCAACCGTGGATAGGCAAACTCTTGATTCCATTGCTCAATAAACCCTGCCTCCGCAGTCGGCGGGATTGAGGCGTTGTCGATGTATGCACCGTAGACCATCACCGCGTCGGGAGCATAGTCGTATCGCAGAAAACGGGTCAAAAACTGCGGCAACGTTCCTTTCAGATAGTCGTAGCTTACCTGATGTTGGAGAAACCCCTCGGCTGTCAGCAGTTTCCATTGAGCATAAACTCGTGCGTACCACATCAAGATACGCTCGCCATTGATCCCCTCCCAATAAAATGGCGAAACTTCGTTTAGATTGCTCTGTACTAAAATTGGCGCTCTGGCTTGGTTGCTGCCGTTGGAGAATACTTTAATCCCTACATCAGTCAACAGCGTCGGCAGAAACCAGCTGTGCGCAGGGGCATCGGTTAGGCAAGCGTAATCAAAACCCGTGCCATGTTTCAAATGCAAAGCATGTGTGAAGTACAACGAGCGATAAAGTTCCTCGCCAGTACAAACACCAGTCAACAGGTTGAGATAAAAAGCATTGATTGGTACTTTGCCCTCACGGGCTCGCTGCAAGAACTCTTGACGGTACTTTTCTGTGCGACAGTCAAGGTAGTTTTCGACGAGCCAGGAAGTCTCAAAGTTGAATTTGTAGAAGGGATACTTAGCGAGTATCGAGAGAATAGCGTCCGTGTTGCGAGTGTCGAGTTCGTTGACATGAGGCTGTATATCGGTGAAGCCGATGTCGTTGTGGATCTTGGGGCAGAGAAATACCTTCCATCGCTTGGCGGGCTTGAACGTGTGGGTGGTGCGAGTCGTCTTACCATCGAGTGTCAATTCTATCTTTGCTTCAATTGCACTATCTAAGGCTTCAATCTCGATGGTTGGAGAGAGAATGCCCGAATCATAACCTTCGGCATCGAGTGGCAATGGATACGTTTTGCCTGAGAGCTGCAAGGTAACAGACCCGTTTGCAAAATTCTCGGTAAAAGGAATCTGTAATTGGCATACTTCGATGAGTTGCCCTTCCTGTTCACGAAAAAACAGAGTAGGAACAAGGCGGGGATGTAATTGCTCAGTCTCGGCAGGAGAGGCGTCTCGCTGCAGACTTAGCGAATCGTAATCGATGGTTCCAAAGCCAAGCGGAACAATTGTGATACGGTTGCCCATGCGTTTGAGCCAAGCTGCTTCGATCGGAACGAGCAACTGTTGCTTCGCCAGTAGAATCGCGTTGCCATCTATTGCATCTACGTCTTGCTTGGGGGTCAGGCTGACGGGGTAAACACATTTTCTGCCGTTGATTTCAACTCGTATTCGTTTTGCCGCGCCGGTCTTGTAGATCAGATTGAGTCTAAGGTGATACTCACCTGCGAGGGGATAGGCCAGATCAAACTCCACCGAATAGGGTCGTTCCACCTCAGCAAAGCCTGGATCCCAGTCGATGGTCCCCACTTGATGGCCTGCAAAATCTCGACTGAGTACGCTTTCGCCGACTTTGAACAACAGCTCGTCGCGCGCCCCAGGCGCGAATTCGATGGAGGACCCATCGGGGGTGCCAAGCGACCAGACGGTTGATGTGTCTTCTTCCTTTGAGTAGGTGGGCGTGGCTATTGCAAAGAATAAGCAGATGGCAATCCCACGAGCCAAAAGGAGTCGTTTGAACATGATAGTCCTATCTATGGGTAATTGCCTCTAAAGAGAATCAAACTCCTCAGCAAGGCCGCCAACCCGATATGTAATCGGTAATCTCTCAGGCTTTTGTCTGAGTCTGGTAGCGATGTAGGCTGCACTGGCAGAGCTTTTCCTTTTCCTTTTTCTTTTTCTTTTTCGTAATCGAACAAGACACCTTGATCATGAGCGTCAAGTCGCACGGAAATAGTTTGGTCAGCGCGCTGAAAAGTGACTTCGAGGATGTGTGAGTTGCGAGTAATTGCCACTAAAAGCGATTCCATATGCACGGGCGATTTTCTCGCATCGACTACATAATGAGCTCGAACCGTCAAGTGGTGTGAGCCAACATTCGGCACGATACCAGCCGTTGCAGCCGGTACGATTTTGCCATCAATCTGAAACGCGAAACTGTCGACGATCAATTTCGAAATTTGGTCGCTATGTTGCTCTATTTCTCCAGGATCGAGAAAACCATTATTGTTGCGATCGATCTCGGCAAAGAAATTGAGTGCTGCCGCGTTAAGCACGACTTCCATGTGCATCACATCTTTGGCAGCGACGATCCTCATTTCACTGATGGGTAATTCGTGGGCAGAGGTTGGCGTAGAATCGCAGACCAAAGCCACTGCAGTAATCAAAGCGGCAAAACTGAAAAGACGTCTCATATTGCTGAGTCATAACATATTCTCAACTCACTGGGTAGCCAGGGACTCCACGATCGCCTGGCACTCTTTAAGAGCTTGTAGATGGGCATAATCAATTTCAAGCACATCTCTCCAAGCGGAATACGCGGCCCAAGGTTCGGTCTCTAACTCTGCCTTTACGACAGCAGACGCCGCAATACTTGCAAAAATCATCGGTGGAATTTCAGGGTGGTTATCGACCTGCCCGCCAAATTCCTGTTCACGACCGCTGTGACAATCAGTACCCGCCATCGGAACGAGACTAAGGTCGTGGCACACTTTTTCCCAATAGTGCGGCACCCGTCGCGACGCAAATGGCGGGCTCCAGACTTCCAGCGCGTCGATCACTCCGCGCTGCGCCCAATCTTGGATCCACTTGGTTTGGAGTTCATGCCGAATTTCGCCAACGAAGTCTTCGTCCCAGTAATTAGGATGATTGTGGCTGATGAAGCAGCCGACATCGCGAAATCGTCGGGCCAAGGATTCGTAATCGAACCAGTCTCCCAACTCCTCGCGATACACATTGAGCGCATAGCAACGCATCGAAGCAAAGAACCGATGATTAAGCCTTGGCGGATCACCCTCGCAGCCCAGTCCCCAGGCCTGCCAAAGATTGCCCATGTCGAAAGTTTGATTGTTTGCCAAGAATGTATCGTAGGCCTGTGAATCACTCGTGATTCTATCGCGTACTTGTTGGTATCTTTCGAGGACAGGTTCTAAGGCTCCACCCACCGAAAAATTCTTGCCAATTTGTAGCCAAGCGGGATCGCTGAACAGATCGTCTCGTCGCGCCAACTCATCGACAAACAGTTCGCAGGCTCGATTCCACTTCTTACGGTGTCCATGGCAAAGCGATTGAAATTCGTGGTTTAACGTTGGGGCAATCGCATGAAACTCAAACGCACGACACTCATGCGTGCAGATGACTTCAATTCCTAAGAAGACATCTAGTTCCAGGTCATGATCATGAACCAGACGCCGTGCCTCTTCGAGCGAATCGATAGTATTGTGGTCATCAATCAGAATCTGTCCCTGCACAAAGTGCTTGCATAACAGTTGCTGGACAGTCATCTCGCCATCAGATGATGTGGAGTGAGTGTGAAGATCAATGCGGCCTGCGGCAGCACGAGTGCGCCTCTGAATTCTCGCCCGGGCGAGAATCGGCCAAATCGATTGAAGTGCTATCGCATCTCGAGCGTCAAACGCTACGACTTCTTGGAATGACAGCAATCGATCGGCTGGAGCCGGCTCGCCTTTCGCTAGTAACTGCTGAGATTGTTCAAGCTTTGTGGTGGTTGTCATTTTGGATGTAGTCGTTGGTATCAAAAAGAACTTCTCGAGCCATTTTCTCCCACAATTCAATCTGATTGAAACTTGGTCTTAAAAGTTCCTCGGGGAGTTGGGCATAAATCTGTGCTGCTGAATCGTAGAGCGACAAATCGGTGAGACGGTCGTCGAAGTCTCGACGTTTGAGCTTCGAACACAGACCGAGATCAGCCAGTGCATCGGCGACAACATAATTGGCGTCAATAAGAATCCGCACCTTTTTATCCCAAGTCGCCTCAGCGACTGCGCTGTCGATCAGCGGGGCAAGCTGGTTTGCATACATTGGCAGCTCTCGAAACGTTCGATTCAGCCACTTGGTATAAGGTGCATACTGTCGATTGAGCGTAAAGCAGAGTTCCATCAGTCGCTTTATGCAAAGGCCAAAGTAAATAGTGCACGTAAGATCATCCTGCCGTTTGGAAACCCGATATAAATTGTAAGGCGCTTCTCGACCTGTTACGTACATGCACCAGTCGGCAAGACGCTTTTTCCATACATTTTCAGGATATTGGGCCAGCGCATTGCAGCGCTGGGTGAGCTGTCCAAGGCCATCGTAAACGATCGTCCCGGCAGTGACATGAAACAAATCGACTTCGCACATGGCGAGCCAGTCAAGATCTTGCGTCGGAATTTGATCAGTACCCAAAAAGCGCCGAAAGAATGACTCGATTTTACAGCAACATACGCCAGTCATATTACCGATGCTCACTTGCACGTCAAACTGCTCGAATTTGGTGGGCACCTTGCCAAGCGCCTTTCTAATCTTCGGCTCGAGTCGCGATGCATCTTCGCGAAGATACATAATGTTTGCGCGAGGCCCCCAATGATGATCCCGGCTGATTTCATCATCGAGCCCGAGTACATCTGATCCTGTGCCAACAATTGCGACAGCGATACTGTTGTAATCCTTCTGAAGCTCCGACTGGAGCAGGGGAAGGAGAATGCTCTTGATAAATTCTTGGCTAATGGCTAACCCGCTCGACGACATACTCAATTTATCCCTAGGAGGAGACGAGTTCGACACGATTATAGGCATGGGTATCCTTGTTTTATTCTGTCGTCACGACAAATAATCGGCACATCTCTTTTGCAGACTATTGACTTCCCTCAGCTTCCAATGCTCTCCAAGGTTCTTCCCAATATCCTGTGTATTTAATTTCTAATTCTTCGAGTGGAGCCTCCCTTTCAATTGGATAGTGACCGAACTCGTGTGCCGCCTCGATCATCGCCAAGACATTTTGCGGAGGAATTTCTCCCAACACATTGTGGATTTGATTGAATACAAATCCTCCACCAGGAGCCAATATTTGAACTCGGCGGCGAATGTCTTCCCTGATCTGGTGCAGCGACCCGCGCACTAAGGTGCCATGCGTGTCACAGCCAGCACCCCAAAAGGTAATCTTGTCTCCGTAGAGCCGCTTGATTCTCGCTGGGTCCATGCCTGCACAATCCGACTGTAGAGGATTGAAGATTTGCATACCCGCTTCGATCATGTCGGGTATTAAATCGAAAACCGCGCCATCGCAGTGTAACATCACATGAACGTTGGGGTAGTTTTCCCGCACGAAGGTGAACATCTTTTTGTGGTACGGCAGGAACATTTCTCGATACATATCGGGATCCATCAACGGAGCCCCTTGCATTCCTAAGTCGTCGCCGAATTGGATAATGTCGATGACATCCCCAGCCACATCAAGTGTCTTTTTGAGTGTGTCGATATGAAGCTCGGTTAGCGCAGACAGAAAATAATGTACCAGATCAGGATCAGTGATACAGCGGACAAATATTTCGTCCCAACCAAAAATGCCTTGGGCATTCTCTAGAATTGTGCCCCCATGTTGGAATAAAACAGCTCGCGTATTGCCAGTTGCTTTCAAACGGGCTGCTTCGGTCTCCAAGTATTTTAATTCTCTGTCGGAAGTCTTGATGCGACTTATAAAATTATTATTCTTACTGGCTAGCAGCTTGTCTATTTTTTCTCGCGTAGGATCACCTTCCATGGGCGACCAGAAGAGTGTAAATCCGTGCAGACCTTCTCCCGGCATCTTGGCAATTAACTGGCCGTTTTCAAACCACTGCCAATCGCCGTCGCTATCTCTCTCGGGAGTGAATTCGGAAGGGACCAAACACTTGCTCCCATCGACAAGCGACCATTCCTTCCAGTCGCCATCGTTGTAGATCGAAAATGAAGAAATTGCTCGATGAAGCGGTACGACGTCGCAACCCAAATGGTTGAGTATTCCCTCTTGGACGTCGCAATACTGCCCCCAAGTGTTATACATTTTGGGCAACTCATCCTGATCAAGATTCAGATGCTCACGCAATTTCATGTACGCCAGTACAGCAATCGTACTCGAAGCATGAGAACCCAGGTCGATGGGTACTCGGTCGGTCTCCTCGTGGTTCAACGCTGCAAGGACCCGTTCACGAGATGTAGGCATCAATAGTCTCCCTTTGTAGCATTGTGAGTTTCGTCCACTGGTATTTCATAGGCGAAACCATTCGGAAATGCTGGATCGTAGTCCCCCGCCATGATACACTTTATCACTTTGGATCGCACCCGCTTAACGTGCGTGCACTCAAAATGATATGTCATTTCCTTTCGTGAAAGATCAGGCATGAGAATTACTGATCCATCTGTACCAAAGTTAGGTTTCCATTTGGGACACATGCGCGTCGCAGTTGCCTTGTCAATATTGACATCAGCCTTGATGCCAGCTACTGCGTCGATGGCAGCAGAGTCCGATACTAACACGTCTTCCGCGAACAACACAGTCGAGTCGTTCCGCTATCCCGGAAAGACGATGCGTGACGCATTCGAGCGTTCCGCGGAGCAACTTGAGACATGGATTCAGGCCAACTCCGACCAGGCTGCCAGCTATGTTGGTTTAGCTGAAGTCCAATCATTTTATTGGTGTTACGGTTTCTCTCCCTACTCTAAAGTGATGCCACGCTGTGAAACCCTCGTACGGCGGGCTTTGGAACTAGAACCCGATCTCGCAGCCGCTCACACGACGTTGGGAGTGGTACTGCTAGGTAAACGAGACTGGGATGCGGCCGAGCGCCATTTACGATTGGCGACTGAATTGGATCCTAACCGAGCCCCGTCACACCATTGGTACGCTCTTTATTTGGCCGCGATGAATCGACACGACGAAGCAAGAAAGCACTCAATGCAATGCATCGAGCTCGACCCATCGCCCGGCATGAAAATTGCGCGCAGCTCGATTCTCTACTTCAAACGTGACTGGTTAGGCATGATGGACGTGTTGAAGCCAGCAATCGAACAAGATGCTAATTACGCACCAGCTTTTGACTGGCTTGGCATGGCCTATGTCCAAGAAGAACAATTTGATGAAGCAATTACAACATATCGTCGCGGAGTTGAACTTGCCGACGGACTTGCGGAAGTGCTGGCCGGATTGGGCCACGCCTACGCTGTCGCCGGTCGCGAAAAAGAAGCTCGACAAGTGCTCAACAAGCTCCATCGAATGGCCGAGCGCTGGTATGTGCCACCAGTGCAAATCGCCTTTGTACACGTCGGGCTTGGCGAAAAACGACCAGCGATTGACTTGCTCGAGGAGGCCTATGAACAACGATCGTGGGAATTGGTCTTCTTACAAACCGAGCCCTGGCTCGATGATCTTCGAGAGGAACCAAGGTTTATTCAAATGATAAAGAAAATGGAATTTCCGAAGTAGAGTAGATGTCAACAGCACCTCCTTCTTTGAGAAGAATAGACTGTTGATCGTTTACTGCCCTTTCTATATGGCCCGTGGAAATAGGCCTTTGTTCTGAATCCGTTCGAATTCGCGATGGGAGATAATCCATTCTGTAGTTAAATACAGGCGTTGTCGGTAAACTTCTATTCCCATCTTCTCAGCAGAAAAAAGTGAGCCAAACCTCGGCGCCGTGAATGCATGTTTTTTTGGCAGAGATTATTTTTTCAGCCAAACCGGGCGGGCGTTGGCCGTGATTTCGTCGTCGAGTTCGATCATGCGAGCCTGGAGGGCTTTTACTTTATTGGGATTACTTTCGGCCAAATTGGTCGTTTCGCTAATGTCGTCAGCAAGGTTAAACAACAGGATTTGGAGTTGAGAGGCCTTAGCTTTTTCTTTCCGGGCCTTTTTGGCCCGTGGCTTCTTGACAAGGAGTTTCCAGTCTCCCTGCCGGAGGCCCTCGAGCTTGCCGTGAGAGCTGTAGTAAATCAGTTCGGTGCGAGGCGAGGGAACGTCTCCGGTAATCGTCCTGGTCAGGTCATGGCCATCGATACGAATGCTTACCGGGAGTTTGGATCCGGCGAGCGCTGTAATGGTGGGCAGGAGGTCGAGTGTGGACGCGAAAGCACCGCTGGTGGTGCCGGCCGGAATCCGGCCGGGACCCCACATAATGCACGGCACGCGCTGGCCACCCTCGAAGGTGGTCCCCTTGCCGTCACGGAGCGGGAGGGCACTGCCGCCATGATGCTTGAAGCGAATCCATGGACCGTTGTCGGTGGTGAAGATAATATAAGTGTTCTGGGCGAGGCCGAGGTCACGTACCGTTTGGGCGAGACGGCCAACTTCAGCATCGATGTGTTCGATGACGCACTTGTATGCATTTTTAGGATCGGGATCGTGGACGTCTTCGGGTACGAACAGGGGGATGTGCGGCATGCTATGCGGCAGGTAGAGAAAGAAGGATTTGTCCTTGTTGGCGGTCACGAACTCGATTGCCTTGTCGGTGTAGCGACGGGTGATGGTGCGCTGGTTGACGGGGAGCTCGATGATCTGCTCATTGCCGATTAGCGGGGTGTTCCAAAGTTTGACCTGCTTGTCCTGGTTGATCCATCCATTGTCGTCGGCGGGGCTGACCTTTCCCACGTTGTCGGGGTGGTTCATGTCGTTCGAGTAAGGGATTCCGTAGTAAGAATCAAAGCCGTTCTGGCGGGGAAGCGTTTCGGGATGGTGGCCCAGATGCCATTTGCCGATGCAGGCGGTGGCGTAACCGATCGACCGAAGTTGATCGGCGATGGTGTGCTCCTCGGGGTTCAGGCCGTAGTCGCTATCGGGAAACAGGACGTGGCGGTGCATGCCGACCCGCTTCGGGTAGCTGCCCGTGAGCAGCGCGGCCCGGGATGGAGAGCAGACCGAACAGGGAACGTAGAAGTTGGTAAACCGGCGTCCTTCCTTGGCAAGTCGGTCGAGATAGGGTGTTTTGATGGTCTTCGAACCAAAACAACCCAGGTCGTTGTAGCCTTGGTCATCGGTGAAAATGATGATGAAGTTGGGTTTCGATCCGGTCTCGGCCGGTCCAGCCAGCGCGTTGACGGACCACGCTGAAGAACAGAGAGCGAGCAGGATCGTTCGGATCATCATGGGCGTTTTCTCCTCGTAATCGATAATGAGTCTTACATTCAGTTTCACGCCCTTGGGCGTACTACGACCTTCACAGTCAGATCGTATAGCGGCTTGCGAATCGTTGGTATAAGCGCCTAGCGCGCATGATTCTCCCAGTTTTATTGTTCAATTCTCAATATAACTCCGTTGGCGCCCATTCGGGAATACCTCGCTCTTTCAGCTGTTTCTCGTAGCGGACTGCTTGCGGATGCTCGGTGGCCAGGGACCGATCTTCGTTGACCATTAGCGGCACCGTTTCAGCCCACCACTGGGCGTAGGCCTTGCGGAGTTCTTCTACCACCTCCGGGTGCTGGTCGATCACGTTGGTGCTTTCCAACGGGTCGTTGGCAATATCATAGAGTTGCTTGTTGTTCACAAAACGCCAGCGCTGAGTACGGACAGCGCATTTTTTAAATTTTGATTCGTTCGGATCCTCACCCTTTTTCCAACGTCCGACATGGATGAATAGCTCGCGGTCCGGCCAATCCGCCTGGGGATCTTCAAGCAGCGGAAGCATGGAGCGTCCGTCGAGTTTTTGTATGCCGCCCGGAATCTTTGCACCGGCCAAGTCGCAGAAGGTGTTATAGAAATCAACATGGGCTGTCAGAGCGGAAATATCGGTACCTTCGCCAAGCACACCCTTCCATCGCCAGAATGCCGGCACGTGGGTGCCGCCTTCATAAGATGTGCCTTTGCCGGTCTTGTAGCCTGCGGTGAACATTTTAGCTCTCTTTCCGTTTAATTTCCCGCCACGCCCGGCCTGCCCATTATCGGTCATGAAGATCACCAGCGTATTGTCCCACGCCTCCCACTGATCCAGCTTTTGCATGAGCAACCCGAAATTATGGTCAATGTTTTCAATCATGCCATAACGTCCAGCAGTGTTTTCGTCGTAGCCCAGGTCCAGGAATCGCTGCTTGTTATTTTTAGGGGCGAGCATCGGCCCATGGGGCGCATTGGTACTGATGTAGGCGAAATAGGGCGTGCTGGAGTCACGCTGTTTCTTGATCCAACCCAATGCGGCCTGAAAGAACACATCGGTACAGAACCCCTTCGTTCGCACGATCGTGTCGTTATGCAGAATCATGTTGTCGAAATATTTTCCTTGCTTGGCCTGGTTGGGCGGGAAGTCCGCACAGCTGCCCGGATACGATTGGCCGATTCCGCCAGCCCCGTGAATAAACACCTCGCTGAAGCCGCGGTTGTAGGGTTGATATTCGTCTTCATCGCCAAGATGCCATTTGCCAAAGATTCCGGTTTCATAGCCGGCCATTCGAAGTATCTGTGGCATGGTGGTTGTCGAGAGCGCCATCCGCTCGCGCTCTAGGATCGTATGCGTCACCCCATTACGAAACTCATGGCGACCGCTCATGAGCGCCGAGCGTGTCGGTGCGCAAGTCGGGCTTACGTGAAATTCGCGGAACCGAGTGGATACTTTGTAGAATTTGTCGAGGTTCGGTGTCTTCAGCACCTGATTACCGAGGCAGGACAAATCGCCCATGCCTTGGTCGTCTGTCATCACCAAGATGATATTAGGACGGCTCCCCTTTAATGACTTCGCCTCAGCCGAAGTCACCGACAAACTAACCAATATCATCAATAACCATTGTATTTTCATTTTGATTCTCAATCCTATTTTCTTTTCGGTTGTCGTGTGTAATATTCCGCATCGGTGATCCAGCTCAAACTTTTCCAATGTCCGGTGTCGTTTGCCTGCACAGCACCTGGTGTGGTGCGACCGTTGAGCACAATATCCGTAGCTTTCTTTTCCAACTGCGCGACATGCTCGGAATGTTCGGCAACCACATTGTTTTCCTCTGCAGGATCGCTGATCAGTTCGTAAAGTTCCGCCTCTGATTTGCCAAGTGGTAGAATCAATTTCCAGTGGCCTGCGGTTACAGAAAATCGGCCTTTAGCAGCATGGTTGATCAACGGTTGGCGCTCATAGTCGCCCTGGGGATTGGTAAGCACGGATGCAAAACTCTGGCTATCTTCGCCGGCATGCGCGGGCAACGTTGCACCGAGTAGTTCGGCAACGGTGGCAAGCAGATCAACCTGCCCCACGATTTTTTCCCAGCTGCGGCCCGGTTGTTTGATCCCACCCGGCCAACGAACAAAAAACGGAACGCGGTGCCCCCTTCGTAGATATCCCGTTTGCCACCCTTGTAAACTTGGTTGCTGTCGTGGCCAAATTCTTTAATGCGCTGCTTCCAGGATCTTTCCGGCCCATTGTCGCTGGAAAAGAAAATCATCGTATTTTCATCCAGCCCCGTTTGTTCCAGAAACCGGAGAATGCGTCCGACATGGTGGTCGGTTTCACTCACGAATTCACCGTAACCACCACACTCCCCCTGACCCCAGAATTCGGGGAGCGGACAAACCGGATAGTGTGGCGAGGTGAACGGCAAATAGACGAAAAACGGCATGCCACTCTTGGCTTCCTCAGCCTTGCTACGCATCCATTGGATCGCCTTGTCGGTGAAGCGCGTCAGGCACTGGCTATCGACAAAGTCCGTCGCAACTTCCATGCCTCTCTTCTTCAGCAATCTCTTCGTTTCTTCAGGCGTATCCTGATAAGGAGGCCTGATGCGGTAATCCGAGTGCCGCTCGTTCTTCTTTTTGTTTGTATAAACCGTCGGCGGCACCTTGGCATATCTTCCTTCGAACCAGGCAAGGATGCCAAAATTAAGTGACGCCGGAACTCCGTAGAAATATTGAAACCCTTTGTCCAGTGGCATGTCCGTTATGGGTTGCGACCAGTCGCGCTGCCCCACGGTACCCGGAAATTCCATCCCAAGATGCCACTTACCCACCATGGCGGTGTTGTAGCCGTTGTCGCTCAGAAATGAAGCCAGCGTCATCCGGTCGTCGGTGATGAGACAGGCATGTTCTGCACCAAGAACACCGGTTTTCTTTTCCGTCCGCCAACAGTATCGGCCGGTAAGCAGTCCATAACGGGACGGGGTGCAGACTGTGTCCGAACTGTGCCCGTTGGTAAATCTAATCCCTTCTTTCGCCAGTCGATCCAAATTAGGCGTCTGAAATTTAGCCCAGGGATTCAGGCAGCTTGCATCGCCGAATCCCTGGTCATCCGTGTAGATGACAATGATGTTGGGTCTATCAGAACCTGCCGCCACAGACGTTGCTGCAGCCCGACCTGGCCCAGCCACCAGAGCCAACAATAGGATAAAAGTGGCTTTTAGAACTATTCCTAAAGTGAGCCTATCCATTTTCTGCCTAATCAATTCTGTTTCTTCCGGGTTTTGTTCGATGGCGCTGTCAGGCCGTCGTCGGGTTGATCCCAAAGGCGGTACGGATCGTTAAGCCGCCTCATTTCCGATAGCAACAAAGCTTCCATTTCTGCCAGTTTGTCAGCGTTTTGCGGATCATCAGCCAGGTTGATCTGGTGGATCTCTGGTCTGTTTGCGGTCAGTTTTGTCACCTGGAGATCATGGTGCTGCACAAGCAGTTCGTCGGGATTGTCTTTTAGGTTGAACAACTGAGTCTTACGAACCTTGCCGTCCATGACGTCGTACTTGATCAGTTTCCAGTCTCCTTTGCGCACAGAGCGCATCCCTGGCTTGGTACCACCGGAATAGACACCGTAGAGGACCTCGCGAACGGTCTCTTGCGTGCCCTCTAGTACTGGACGAAAGCTGCTGCTCTCAACTGTTTGCGGAGCCTCAATCCCTGCTAGATCGCAAAGTGTTCCCAGTACATCGAGCAGGTAGATGTTGCCCTGGACTCTTGACCCCGCCTTAATACCCGGCCCCTTAACAATGAAAGGAACGCGCCAGGTATGCTCGTAAAGGTTTTGTTTCCCTTGCAGACCGTGACGCCCGATGGCCATCCCATGGTCCGAGGTGTAGATAATGTATGTATTTTCAAGTTCGCCCATCTCATCGAGTTTTTCAAGAACCTTGCCAATCTGGATGTCGATATTCTCGCTGCAAGCGTACTCGCGTCCTAATTCGTTGCGGATCGTGCGTTCATCTCGCTTCTCCCATACGCCACGGACCTTAACCTCATCGCGCAGCTCGGGATGACCGTGAGGGAACGGATGGGCTGGAAGATAGTTTACCGGCAGCGCGGGCTGCTTCGGATTTGCGGGTGGAAGTGAGTTTTTATCTGTATGGTTTACCGCGCCGTACTTATTGAGCAGATCAACCTTACCATTGCGCGGATCATGGGGATGCGAAAAACCGTAATAGATCATGAATGGATCGCTGTCATGGTTTGCCTGGCGGTCGCGCAGGTAATTGAGTACCTGCTTGGCGTGCCAGGCGCTCCCGGTTTCGTCTGTGTCGCCGCGTTTGGTGCTGTCGTGGCGAACCGTGAACTTTTCGTTGGCTGCCTTATAGCTGTTGCCTTCCTTGCAGGTTCGCATGGTGTCGTAGCCGGCCCGATTAAATATCGCAGCCATCGTGTGCTCCGGCAGATCGGCAGGCACCAAGTTGCCGTTGCCATCGTTTGGATTTCTTCTGCCCGGAATATGCCAAACGGTACGCCCTGACATGACCATGTGACGTGATGGAGTGCATACGGCCCCAGCCCAGGCTCCCATGTGATAGGCTCCATCGAAGACCATTCCCTCGGAGGCCAGATTATCGAGCACCGGCGTAGCTAGAGTCGACTCCCGGTTGTACGTCTTTAAATCAAACGGCGATTGGTCGTCAACGATGATGAAGAGGATGTTGGGACGTTCCTGTTTCGTCGCGGCTGGCGTGGTGGCGACCGGTATGATTTTAGTTTTGGATCGTCTCTTCTTATACGGATACTTCTGGTCGCCATTCGGTTTGCTTTTCCAGAGCACGATGTTCTTGACATCATTGCTTGAGTCGGAGCCGGCGGTGCTCCGGCCGGCGCTTATTTCTTGCTCCAATTGCGCGAGTAGGCGTTTGGCGATTTCCGGTTTTTCGAAGTAGAGATTGTTCTTTTCACCAGGGTCGGTGGCCATGTCGTACAGCTGTGCTTGCGGCGCATCTTTGGGGACGCTGCTTTCTTTTGGCGAAGACCAACCAGCAGAAGCTTTGGCAAGAGCCAGCTTCCAATTGCCTTGGCGGTAGGCGAAGTGGCCGCTGATCGAATGGTGGATCACACCGGTGCGGCTCGTTTCGATTTTCTTTCCGGCCAGTGCTGGCAGAAAGCTGACGCTGTCCTCACAGCTACCGGCAGGCAGTTGTTGGCCGGTGATCTCGGCGGTCGTGGCAAATAGATCGGTGAGGCAAATGAGCTGATCAGCAGTCGTGCCGGGTTCTATCTTTCCAGGCCAGCAGACAATGAACGGGATGCGGTGGCCGCCGTCCCAGATATCGGCTTTGGATCCGCGCAAGTGGGCGCTGACCCGATGGCCTTGCCTGGCGAGCGCGGGGATGTCGGCGGCTTTCGAGCAACCGTTATCACTGGTGAAGATGATGAACGTATTGTCTGCTAATCCGTGTTTCTCAAGTGCAGCAGAAATTTCGCCAACGACGTTGTCGGTCTGCATCACAAAGTCGCCATATTGACCGAGTCCGCTTTTGCCCTCCCATTCCGCTGTCGGAACGATCGGTGTATGGGGTGAGCCGAGTGGTACGTAGAGGAAGAATGGGGCTTTACTGCCAGCCTGCCGTGCGATGAACTCGACCGTTTTTTTGGTCAGTCTCGGCAACATGTTCACGACATCGTCGTGCTGGATGACGCGATCATTTTCAATCACTGCTTTCATGTGTCGCGCATGGTGGAAGCCGTGGTAGTAGTCGAAGCCGCGGTGCACAGGGCCGTCGGGGATCATCGCTCCGATCGGCGGTATCTTGTGATCTTTTTGTGAATAACGGTCGCCACTTTTCGGATTGTGGTATTGGAAATCGAGATGCCACTTGCCAATGATGCCTGTGGTGTAACCTTGCGACTTGAGAAAACTCGCGACGGTCGGTCGATCTTGGGCGATGAGACACGGAGCGAAGCCTGTGACGACCCCTTTTTGCAATCGTGTGCGCCAGCTGTAGCGGCCGGTCATCAGGCCGTAGCGTGTCGGTGAGCAAACCGAAGAGCCAGAGTGCGCGTCAGTGAAAATCATGCCCTGCGATGCGAACTTGTCGGCGTTGGGCGTTGGAATCCTACTTGTTTTGGGCGCGAGGCAATGGATGTCTCCATAGCCAAGATCGTCGCAGAGGATGACGATGATGTTGGGTTTCTCAGTGGCGGCTGCCGGGAAGATGGGTGCCAAGAGGCCGAGGCAGAGGATTTTATGGAGGATCTTTTTCATGGAATTGCGACTGGGCTGGGAAGCGGCAGCTTGCTCTGTGTTTTAGGTGAAGTATCCTGAACCGAAATTTCCCATAGGGAATATTCCTGAAACTGCTCTAGTGCATCGTTGCAGCTTAATTTTCGGATCAGCCGCAGGGCGTCAGCCCCCGGTTTTTACCGTGCAACCTCGAAATGTTGCCTATTGTAACCGAGTGCAGCCCTTTTTTTACACTATTTTTTAAGCCGGCGCCTCCACCACCACGACCCCTTCTCGTTTCGTCAATTCTTCAAACAGCTCTGCCAGTCGGGTATAGACAGCGTCTAGCTGGCCACTGCCGATCAAGCGACCATCAACCTCAAGAACCGGGGCCAACTCGCCCATGGTTCCGGAGCAAAACATTTCTTCCGCACTGTAGACTTCGGCCAGCGTGACATCGCGGACGGCATACGGAATCTCGTGCTGCTGACACAGGTCGAGCACCACTTGCCGGGTAATGCCTTCCGGACAGAAGCCAGTCTTCGAGGTCACGACTCGTCCGCCAATTACAAAGAACAGGTGGGTGGCATTGGTCTCGGCGACGTAACCCTCGGTGTCGAGCATCAGTGCGTCGTCGGCGCCCGAGCTGTTCGCCTGGATTTTCGCCAGGATGGAATTGATCAGATTGCAGGAGTGGATTTTTTGATCGAGACAATCCGGCGGAATGCGGCGAATGCCCGAGGTACTCAACCGCAGGCCGGTCTTGTCGTAGACGGGCGGTTTGTGTTCGGCCAAAACGATCAAGGTCGGCCCCGCCTGGTTGAGCCGCGGATCCATGCCGCTGGTGACTTTTACACCTCGAGTCAACGTCAGCCGAATATGCACATCGGTGACCATCTGATTGCCTTCCAACGTGTGGCGAATTTGCTCGATGAGTTCGTCGTGCGAGGGAACCACTGTAAACGCCATGGCTAAAGCAGAATGACACAATCGGTCGAGATGTTCCCGCAGCTTAAAGATTCGCCCGTCGTAGAGCCGCAGGCCTTCCCAAACCGCATCGCCACCCTGCACGACCGAATCGAACGGGCTGATACCCGCCTTGTCGCGGTGGATAAGCTGCCCATTGATGTTGATGAGTAAATCTCGATTCTTTTCATTTTTCTTTTGCAGCATTTCGTTGTACAAGGCCTTTACAATAAATGGGCGTGGGTGGGTGTGATGGCAGTCATCCTACAACGTTAACGCAGTCGGTACTCAAATAGCTCCTGATAAATTTCTTTGCACCGCGCGAAAATATCGCCCAGCTGGTCGGGTATCGGGTCGGATTTCGGTCGGTAGGGTCCGAACGAAGTTGTGATCATGACTTCCTTATACCAGTGATCGGCCCAGATGCCATCCGTTGCACGGGGCCCTGGTGGCCAGGATAACAAATTGTCTGTAAACGGTATCTCGAGTGCCGAACACAACAGTCCCAATATTCGCGGCGGATCCTCAAGCAACTCGCGCGAGTCAATCACCGGCGGTGTCGCCACACCGCCAGACCGAATTTGCTGAAAGATCTCGAGCATTTGCGGATAACCGGTATCCTCCAGACGCGGGAAGCCGTTTTTTTTTGACATACGAGGGCAACATCTCGCGCGGCTCGCGAATCAAAAAACAATTGGTCACGCGGTCGAGCCAACTACGATCGATTTCCGGCAGCAGGTGATGCGCCATCTGCTTCTGATAAAAAATCTCGCGTCCTTCCGGCACCGGACCGGTGAGCCACGCGACAACACTCTGCCAATGGTTGTCGTGCTGGGCGGTGATCTCGTCGGCCACCGAGTGCGACTCGCCCGTTGCTTTTAGATAGTAGGCGTACAGCGGCTCATCACAAACAAACGTGTCAGGCCTATTTCCCCATGACCGCATCAAGGCGGTAGAAATCGTTCGCGGCGGTGACCACATGGCAATATGCATGGTGAATTCCAGTTGTACTGAGCCTATTCTATCTTGGATTTCCCATTTGGATGCCCCTGATACGGTTGATACGAGGGCCCTGGTAGCGATCTGCCATGCGTCCAGTTCGGCCCGGAGCTGACCTGGCTCATCATTCGCTGTGTGTATCCCATGCTTCCCCCATGACTTCCAAATAGTGACGATCAAAAGAGGCCAGGATGTTTTCCAGATTGGAATAAGGCCCCGGTCGGTACGATTCCGAGCGCACTCCCTGCTGAGTCAACTCGCAGACATGCCAATCTTGACGATTGGTGAGATCCCAAAATTCGACAGCTTTGGAGGGATCGAATCCGGACCGGTCAATGACATCTTGTGGAAACAGCCACTCGCAGATGATGCGGGTGGAATCGAAATTTTGTCTTTCGATGCGGTGAGTGAGCACATAATCGGGATGGGGGCTAATGAAGAGCGATGGGAAAAAGGTGTAGAAATAGACCCTATTTTGCTCCTCATTGGAAAGTCGAGGAAGGAGTTCGCCGCACAGCGCCCCGTCCATCGAGATTGTATCGTAGGCGTTCGAGAGAATCATCGGACCACCTAAGAAGGGCCCCTCTTCAAAATCGTTGGAAGAGGTTTTGACCGAAGTCACCGGATTGAGTTGCGGATGCACCAGAGAGCAATGATAGCACTCGCTGTAGTTCTAAAAGATAATTTTCCAATTTGCCTGGAGATCGTACGTGATTTGGTGTGCCACCGCGAGATTTTCGAGTCCCCAATCATCAAAACGGGAACGAATTTCACTATGGGACGATTCGAAAGACTTACAATCTGGATCTAAGTTGACTAACACAAATCCCTGCCAGACAACGCAGTGGACCGCCTGGAGGGAGAAATCCTTCACATCGAAACTGTCGACCTCAGTCATGTTCGGAGCGGCCTTCAGTTCCCCTTGCAAGTCATAGGCCCAAGCATGATAAGGACACTGAATTCTCTTTTTAAAGTGGCCGCTTGGATGCTCGCACATACGCGTCCCACGGTGCCGGCAGACATTGTAGAAACAATTCACTTGGCTCTGATGGTTGCGAACAAGGATCAAATTTTCGCCATCAACTTCATGAAGAAAATAGTCTCCTGAGTGGGGAATGCTCGACTCCCGGCCAACACAAATCCACTTTTTTCGGAAGATCTCACGGGTCTCCCGTTGGTAGATATCCGGGGAAGAGAAATATTCTCCTGGAAGTGTTTTTGTGCCCATCGCTGATCTCAGATTACCTATGTTTCGCGTCGCTGTTTCTTACGTTCTTTCGGGAAAGATACTAAGAGCACTGAAAGGGTAAATTTATCGAGTGACATCGTCCGAATTGCCTGTTCATTTTCTCTCGGACCGGACCGGCGATCCAGTGGCTGCGATTCGATTGGTGGCAGCGACAAGTTCCTTGGTGATACCTGGCTCATGGGATGAGTGACCGGCGTCGGGCACGATCTCCCAGTCGAGTTCAGGCCAATCGCGAACAAGATCGTCAAGACTCTTGACCGGACAAACGATGTCGTATCGACCGTGCACCGCGAAGGCCGGAATGTCACGTAGCCGATACACGCGGTCGAGTAACAAGTTGTCGGGATCAATGCCAGCGCGGAAGTACTGAGCTTCCAGACGTGCAAGATTCCACGCCAGTTCGTCTTTGGCGAACAATTCGCTAAATTTTTCATTGGGCAGCAAGCTACAACACGAGCCCTCGTATATACTCCAGCGGTGCGCCGCCTGGAGGGCGAGCTCGCGATCGTCACCGGTCAAACGGTTCCAATAGGCCTCCAATAGGTCGTCACGCTCGGCCTCGGGAATGAACTCGGCGAACTCCCGCCAGAGTTCCGGTTGGATCCAGCAGATCTGATTGAGCCACCAGTCTAACTCAGATCGACGCAACAACCAAATGCCTCGCAACGTGATACTGAGAATCCGGTTTGGGTGCTCTTGGGCATAATAGATCGACAAGGTGCTTCCCCAAGATCCACCGAAGATATGCCACTTCTCGATGCCAAATTCCACTCGCAGTTGTTCGATGTCTCGGATCAAGTGGTCGATCGTGTTTTCTCGAAGTTCACCCTCGGGTGTTGAACGACCGCTGCCGCGCTGATCGAAAAGGATCGTACGGAACTTCGACTCATCGAAGAAACAGCGATCCGTCTTCGAGCAGCCTGCACCAGGCCCTCCGTGGAGGAAGAGAATCGGGATGCCGTCCGGGTTGCCGCACTGTTCGTAGTAGAGCGTATGGATGTCATCGACCACGAGCCTGCCGGTGGAGTAAGGTTCACGAGGTGGCAGAAAGTGTTGGTTGGCCATAGCTTTTGGAGGGTTTAAGCGTTGTCCTGTGGTCATCGCGTGGGGTTTTTGGCGAGGTTGTCACTACCAGGGCATTTTCTGGGTTGTACCCATGCCTGGACCTAAAATAACTGCATTCAAGAACAATCGTTCCATTCCCGGGTACCAGCCGCGAAATGTTGGATTCGAGGCAAAGAGAATCACCTGTCCACGACCAACCTTCTCAACGGTTGCGATGGATGAATTGGCAAGTCGGCCTCTTGCTTCCGGCCACAGCAGACCGCTCAATCGCAAGTTATCCTCATCGACAAGTCGAACGGGTGTTTCGGTCGGATACATCGACATCAGCACCGTGTCGTTTCCGACCATGACAGGCAAGAACTTACCCAGCCCAAAACCGAGCCATTGACGCTCATCAATCTTCGCTTTGAGGAACACACCAGAGGGCGTGAAGATTCGCTGCCACTTGTCGATGCGTTTGAGTTGCTCAAGATCATCTGAAGGGACAGACTTCTTGGCTTGCTTCGCTGGTTGCTTTGCGGTGACCTTTCCCTGCTTAGGATCAGTTTTTCTACTCTCCGCTCGGGCTGCTTCCCGATCACCCCAGAGATCATCAAAGTCGATCTCGATTTCGTCGGCCTGTTGCTCTCTCTTAAAATCTTCCTGGTAGACAGCTAACTTATCAAGGACGTCCCGCCGCCTTCTCACCGAAGACAATCCACTTTGTTCTTTTGCTATCGTGTAAGCTGCGCCTCCGAAGGCGATTAGCGTGCCGCCATCCGCGACCCATTTCTTGACGCCATCTGAAACGGCACCACCGCCGGGAAGAATCAATACGTTGTACTTGCGCAAGTCACCAATGCTTTCGACCGGCGAGACGCGCATCTTGAGGCGGTAGTCTAACAGGTGCCACACGGCTCCTGCCGAGTTCGACATAGCGTCAGCCGACAGGGCCACACGCGGTGCGTGTAATAGAACGAATTTCGGGCCACCCAGATCCGGGCCTACCTTGCCAACCGACGCAGTTTGCGCCGGTCGAATAGTAACATCAAAGTCGCGCGCCAATTTTTCGAGAATCTCGCCCAGATTGTCGGGGTTTTCGTGACCACGAAGGAGAATGGCGCCCGGCCGATAGCTATGGCCATGCAAGTCGAACGGTTTTCTTGCGACCCGCAGATGGCAGTTCTGCTCAAACAGTCGAGCCATCACGTCGTAAACTGACGCGCTGGAAAAATCGATGACGTAACCGTATTTCGGCCTGCTCTTCCAATCGACCCCGTTTTTTGCACGCGTTGGGGTTTCTGAAGCGACTTTCACATCCGTAATCATATCGACCCAATAGGACTCCAGGCCAAATGACATGGGCAGGTTCCATGCCGTGACGTCATAAAATCGTGACGAGCCGTGATTCTCTAGTTCTTCACGTTCAATCTTCAAGTAACTGGGATCTGGCCGTGTATCAAAACCCAAGAATGCATGAGCCATACGGCGAGACGGTTGGTCGGATTTCACAATCAGCGTGCCGGCGGGTAGATCCAATTCGTCCATCTCATTTCCCCAAATATCCGTTACGCCTGCCGCATGGACCAATTCCTGGGCGAAACTGTATTCGATGGACTGGCGCTCCAGCAGATCGACAAATCGAGTCCTTCGAGTCGGTCGACGTGAGGCGGCATCAGGAATGTTCCGGTCAGTTCCCCAGATCCGGCGACGGCAGCCAGATGGTCTTCAAAGTAGTCCGCGAGTACCTTGCGGCGATTGTTCCTCAATGTATTGAGATTCGCCAGTGAACTCACGAATTGGTGGTGAACCGATTCGCGATAGGTTAGCAGGTGGCCTGTCTCCAGCTTATACGCAGCACTGTTGACATTGGCCTGCTCGTAGAGAAGCCCGGTGCCGCCACTGAGATTAGTCCAGGAGCAAGTATAAATTGGTGCAAATTCCACATTCCAATCCTTGGCGTAATAACTCCATCCATGGTCATCAAACGCGGCAGCCTGGTCAAAACCGAATTGCTCCCGCCAGTGTAAATTTCTATCGGGAAGTATACGGTTCAACGGTTGCCGCGGCGGATCCATAAGATAGCCTTCCAGCGGCCCCATCTCATGAGAATCAACCATGAAGTGTGGATTCCACGCAGTCACGACCTTCATCCGCGCTTGATTCTCGATGGTCACCAGAGAGATCCAATCGCGATTCATATCGAATCGATAGTGATTGGTTCTGCCGTTCATAGGATTGTGCTGGATGTGCTGGCCATCGGTGCCCGAAATCACCCCAGTGCGCTGTTCGATGGAGGCGAGACGACGCTCGCGTCCGTCAGGATTCTGCAGCGGGTCGATGATGGTAACGATCTCGTCCAAGAGCGATTTGGTTCCGTCGTCGGTTCCAGCGACAAGCTGATAAGCAAGCAGCATTGCCGCATCGGTGCTCGAAAGTTCATCGCCATGGATGCTGTATGCCATAATCGCCGTGGCAGGATGACTTTCAATGAGCGCTGGTCCTGCTTCGGCATTTGCCAGTTTTCGAGGGTCGGCAAGTCTTCCATTGTCTGCCTTGATCTGATCCAGCCGCTGATGATTTTCCAAGCTGGTAATAAACAGGTGCACCATCGCCCGGCCTTCATGGGTCTTGCCATAAGGTTTCATTGTGATACGATCCGACGAGGCTGCCAGCGCCTCGAGATAACGCATCAGCGAATCGTATCGAACGGCCTTCTCGCCCACTTCATGGCCAATGATGGATGACGGCGTAGGAATAGTTGGATCAACCGTGGTTGGATCCACAAAGGGACTCTTGGATGACACACCTTCGTCAGTCTCTCCGGCACAGGCGGTGGAATTCGCGCACCACAAAAGAATGCTCAATCCCATTACCAGTGTAAAGGACGCTGAAAACCGGCGACTTATAGAACATGGGTGCGAGTTCATCGATGGCGATAGTTTCATTGCAGGGCCTGTCAATCATGAGAGAATTAAAGCAATACTAGACTTCTAAAGAGTTGGTAAATTCGACGGAGATGGGAGGGTTATTTCAATTGTAATTCGCCGGGGAGGCAAAAGGTAATTTCGCGATCATCCTTTTTTATCGAGAAATGGAACCCCATAGGTCATCCAATCCTGAGCAGGTTTGTCCATCAGATAATGATCAAAAAACTGAATCATCCGCCTGGTGAAATCGATTCTGTTGGCACGTTTTGCAAGACCGTGGCCCTCATCGGGATAGGAGAGCAAGATAACGTTCTTGCCATGAAAACGCATGGCGTTGTACATTTCGATGGCTTCAATCCAGGCGACGGTGTCATCAGACTCTCCCTGCATAAGTAGAAGAGGCGTCGTTATGTCTTTGACATGGGTGACCGGTGACTGATCCCGATAAATTTTAAAACTGTCGTGAGGGTTGGTTCCCATTCTGCCCTGATCAAAAATTTGATATTGATGCGAGTTAACCCCATTGACTTCTTTCCGGTCAACCGAATACTCCCAAAGGTGATTGAAATCACTGGGTAGGTTCATCACCCCAGCACCCGCGGACACAGCCGCGAATTTTTTAGATCGAGTTGCGATGTAGGCAGCGCCATAACCACTGAAACTGTGACCACAGAGACCAACACGATCTGGGTCGGCGTAGCCCAATTCGACCGCTTTATCAACGGCGGCCTCGACACACTCGAGCATGTCGTCGCCAGTTGCGCCCGTATTGAAATGAATATCGGGTGAAAGGAGCATGCAGCCTTTGCTGACCGATTCCATCAGGTGAGCCGCTGAGGCTCTGGCATATCGGGGCCTCTCATAGACATGCATGGTCTGGGAGGTTTTTTCATAGAAACTGACAAGCATGGGTAGTCGCTCATCGGGCTTGCGATTGTCTGGAATGGCAAGCGCGCCTTGAAGTCGGACACCTTCCTTATTGGTGTAGTCGAACAGAACTCGGTGGCCCCAATTATATTCGACCTGTTGGGGATTAGCATCAGTAATCCTCCGCGGACTGGTAAACGTACCGTCGGTCACGTAGTAGTCGGGGCAATGGGTGAAAGATTCTATGGTGACCATGTACTGGTCAGCATTTTTTGCTTTGGTGAGCTGACCAAAGGAGTTGTCTTTGAAAATCAACGGCTCAGGCTTATGGATGCCTGCCGAATCGATATTGCCAATATCCAGCTTGTAGAACCCTGCTTTTTTTGTCCACTGACCATAGGCTGAAAGAATGACCGTCTTGGATAGGTCGATGAATTTTTCCTCACGATCGAGTTTCACGTAGCGGAGGCGAATTTCATTTTCGGTTCCTACGCCACGGGCGAGATTTATTGCCTGTTTGCCATCGAGTGGCTGCAGCCACAGGTTGTATCGATGATTAAGGATGATGGCTTTACCATCTTTAGTCCATCCGCTGAGACCATAAGATGGCTTTTCATCGGCGTAGTCATATTCCTGATTGACAAAACTGACCGGTGCGCCTTTGGTGAGATTGGTGGCGTTTCCGGAATCGAGATCATAGACCCAGATGTTTGCATCTTTCCAGTAAGCAAAGTGTTTACTGTCAGGTGACACACCCAGGGAACGCCTCAATGCGGCCAGCATCGGGTGACGCTCACCCGTGTTGGTATCGACGCGGTAATAATCAGCCTTTGGCGCCTTCCAGTCGTGAATGTACTCTCTCTCATCGCGGCCCACACCCCATTTGCCATCACCTGTGATGGTGATGTTCTTCATAGTCTTGTCCGCGAGTCGTACAAACTGTTTTGACTCGAGATTGTAGACTGAGCGATAGGTAAAATTCTTTTCCCGTTTTGCACGAGCTCGTTGAACTGACTTGATTCGAACATCTTTCCAGTGCCAAATATCGAGATCCGAGGGCGAAGATTTATTGCTATCATTTTTGTCGCCATCTTGGCTCCCTTTTTCTGACTTTCCTTTTTTGGTATCCGGATGCTGCTCCTTGATTCCAAAGAATACCTTCGTGGTGTTGGTATTCCAGGAAAGCTCACCCTTCTCGCTGATAACCATGCCCTTAGGAAAATCAAGGTTTTCCGTTGGTCTCAGCTCGTGACTCGTCGGTGAGTCGGTCGCCAGGCCGGTGAAGGCTAGGAGCCGATTTTCCATCCGAAGAAATTCCTCTTTCTTGTCGCCTTTGAGTACGGCGAGGGCGTTGCCTTTTTCATCCCATGCCATCTGGCTGTAGGTTGTTGCGTCTTGGTCCAGCGGCGTTCGCAGACCCGTCTGGAGATTCATCACATAAAGACCGTTGGCCGTCTTGTTGGCTGCATCCCGTGTGTAGCCCAGCATAGTGCCCGGTTTATTGAAACGGTAGCTTGATACGCTGCCAAAATGATGGTCGAAATTGCGCCGGAGATCATGAATGATGAGATCGCTGCCGGTATGCTTGGCGCCTTTTATTTTTGGCTTTCCAATGGCCAACACTTTCGAACTGTTGGAGAAGATGAACGATGAGGCGTTCTCCCACGTGACTTTGTCACCCGTTTCGAGATTGAGCAGTTGGACCTTCCGCTGAATCGGTTTTTTCTGTTCTTTGAGTTTCTTTGCATCTTTACGATCCAGCTCAATCCTATAGGCAATTCATCTGGAATCGTCAGAAAATGCTGGGGAGATGGCAAATGGGATCTGGTAAATTCTGTCTGACGCGAGATGCTTGATCTGTAGGTTGCGCTCATCGGCCGCATCTTCTTCTGCTTCAGGCTTGCGGTAATCGTACGTTACCCAGTTACCGTCGTGGCTGAGTTTGGTGGAGGTTACGCTTTGCCACCGGGCGTAATCGTCCATCGTGAGCACCCTCTTGTTCGCTTCGGCTTGTAGGTGCGCAGCGGTGACAAAGGTGGTCGCCAAGATTAGCAGTTTTGAGGCATGGCATTTGATGTGAGCTGTCATAGGTGGTCTCCCTGGTGTCAACCTTTTAGTACTACTCAGTTTGATGAACAATTTTGGCGGATTGAGACAAGCTATTTTCCATCCTTCAACATTTCCGTGGCAGCGTTTTTCCCACACGCTCCCATCACTCCGCCGCCAGGGTGAGACGCGGCGCCGCAAATATACAAACCGGCTACCGGAGTACGATGGTCGCTCCAGCCGGGAACGGGTCGCATCGGTCCCAATTGGTTCAGGCCGATGCTACCCTGCATGATGTTGCCACCGGTGAGAGAAAATGTTTTCTCCAAATCGACCGGTGTTACTATCTGTCGGTGGAGAATCGAATCGGGAACATTGGGTGCGTAACGGGCAATTTCGGCGATACAGCGGTCAGCAAACTCTTCTTTGATATCGTCCCAAGTCCCTTCCGCCAACTCGTAGGGGGCGTATTGAATAAACAGGGAAAGAATATGATGGCCTTCGGGAGCCAGGGTTTTGTCGACGGAAGTCGGGATGGTCATCTCAACAATCGGATGCTGGGAGGGACGTCCATATTTGGAATCATCGTAGGCGCGCTCGATGTACTCGGGTGTGGCGCCAATGTGGATGGTACCTCGATGCTGCGGGCCGACCTCTTTGTTTCCAGGCAGACAGGTGAAATCGGGGAGTTCACTCACAGCCAGGTTGATCTTGAGTGTGGCGCTGGCGTAGTCAATCCGCGAGACTGCCTTGCGGAAGCCTTCGGGAAGGTGAGCCGGATCGATCATCTTTTCAAAGGTGTGGTGCGCATCAATACTCGAAGCGACCCGACGTGCATTGATCACTTCACCGCCTTCGAGACGAACCCCCGTAATCTGACCACCAGCCACGAGAATCTCTTCGATCGGGGCGTTAACGCGAACCTCAACGCCCTTCTCTCGAGCCGAAGAGGCAATCGCATCGGCCAGCGCGCCCATGCCTCCTTCGACGTAGGCCCACACGCCGCGTGCGCCTCCGGCGGAACCCATCACATGATGGAGAAGCACATAGGAACTACCTGGCGCCGAGTAGGATTGGGCGCTACCGATAATGGCGTCGGTCGCAATGGTGCCTTTCAATTCGTCCGATTCGAACCAGCGATCGAGAATGGTCTTGGCGTTGCCGGTCATCAACTCGAGCGCTTCGGGCAAATCGTCTCCCAAGCTCTTCATAGCCTTTTGCAGAGCCCAACCAATTTTCAGATCGCTCAAGCGCTTTCCGAGCGAGATCTTTCTCCAGGAGGACGGAAGCGGGAAAAGATCGGGGGTCCGCGTGTTGAGGATCGGTTCGATCCGCTCAGCAACCCGCTCGAGAAATGCCTCGTACTCTCCATAGGCTTTGGCGTCCTTCTCGGAGAATCCCTTGATCGAGTCGTAGTTGGCCTTCTGGTCCGGCCCCAGAAAGAGGTAGCGTCCGTCTTCAAACGGCGTGAACGCAGAAGGGTTCCTCGGCAGCGTCTTGTACCCGTGCCTCTTCAGTTCCAATTCCTCGACAATCTCGGGCAGCAAGAGGCTGACGACATAGGAGCAAATCGAGGCCTTGTATCCGGGAGCGATCTCCTCAGTCACCGTACACCCGCCAACGAGATGCCTCTTTTCAAGAACCAGAACTTTCCAGCCCTTTTTTGCCAAGTAGTTCGCGCAGATAAGGCCGTTGTGCCCCGCTCCGATGATAATGCAGTCGTACATTCTTTTCAGTTCTCTTAGAAGTTTCAATGTGTGGAAATAGAGTTCCGTCAAGTTCGCCTAAAGAGCTTGAGGACTTCTAAGGATCTGAGATGTGGTAAGCTTGCTTGTAAGACGCCATGAGGATCTAGAGGGGGATGTCTACAGGTAGTTCAACGGTTGTTATCAGAAGCGAAGAGGGTTTTGGTTCGAAGGCCAGCTTGACCACACATAAGAAAATCCAGGCCATTCACTTTGCCGTTCTGATTTAAATCAGGGTCAGGGGCAGAAACACTAAATCCAGTTCCTAGAACACTGAAATAGCCCAGGCTGCAATTGTCTGAGTAGCCGTACAAAACCCGGCCACACCGGGCATCCTGCTAACCCGCATATTTCACCCGTTTCTGCTGCGGCGTCTCAAGTCCTTCCGTGGCTGCGTTATGTTTCGGTTTGCGATCCTCAACGTGTATAAAACACGCCTGCGGTCGCAAACCTCACATGCCTTGCCACGAAAGGACTTAAAACACCTCGCGACGAAACGGATGAAATATACGGGCTAAGCGTGAAAGCTGAGCCGAAATGGTTGCGTTTCCAGGATGTCCTTAGTATGATTTAAGTAAGCTACGTATTTGTGTAATACTTGTCTGTTTTTAGGTTTTTTATATGAAGTCGAAACCGCGTCGTGTGTGAACGCCAGTCGAATAGTGCAGCGCCCCACGGTCAGAAAGTGCAGCGCTCGGGGTTGCAAGGTTTCATCATAATAGGGTCAGAGTTTGATTGAAAGAAAGAATGTCCTCCCCCATGGGGGAGGA
>JBDOMT010000307.1:0-11874 GCA_039831705.1 Pirellulales bacterium
TTGGTCAAGTTCTCTCGAAGCAATTTCATGGTGCCTATTCCCAGCTTTGATGACTTTGAGCAGTTCAACGAGAAGCTAGCCAAAGATTGTCGCAACGATCTGGAACGCAAGCTACGCGGTAAAACTGGCACCAAGTCCGAGTTGCTCAAAGAAGATCGACAGCTAATGCGCATGAAAGGGCAACTCGCGAAGCTCGACCTGCTGATTCTCGACGAGTTGGGCTACGTCCCGGCCAGCAAACTCGGCAGCGAGTTGCTATTCGACGTGATCTCGGCCGCCTACGAACGGACCAGCGTTATCGTCACGACGAACCTGCCGTTCGAACAGTGGACCGAGGTACTCGGCAGCCAGCGCTTGACCGGTGCCGTCTTGGACCGACTAACTCACCACTGCCATATCCTGGAGGGAACCGGCGACAGCTACCGTATGAAAGACGCGAGAAAACGCTCCTCCAAAAGAAAATATCCGCCATCTCGTAAAAAAACTAGTAAGTAAAACAGCCGTTAAAATCGATCCTCCCCATGGGGGAGGACATTTTTTCTTTCAATCACACTCTGACCCTATTATGATGAAACCTTGCAACCCCGAGCGCTGCACTTTCTGACCGTGGGGCGCTGCACTTTTCGACTGGCGTTTACCCTTAATGAACCACCCAACTCCAGAGGGTATTATCCCTCATAATGGGTAGTTGCTCCCGTACCTTTTTTTGTTTACTATAAGGGATACGGATTCCTTTCAGTGAGGGGCATGACAACACCAACTTAACTTATACAATTCTGGCATTTTTGTAGATATACGTAATAGGATTACTGTTATACTCGTAGGCAAAAATGCACCTAGTTTCTTCTCAGGAATCAGCAAATGCATGGGAACTACTCCTTGAGTCGGCCACTTGGTATACGTTCACGTTGGGTGAGTCGGTATACGATTGTGATGGTGACCATCAATAAATTGTTCCACCGGGTCTCCATTGTGTCTTTTCCAAGCATGTGTTCTGTACCCTTGCTAACCTCCCTCTGCTTGCTCGCTGGCATGTTCGCATTGGCTGGTTGTGGAGGCGACCAAGGTATTGCGAGATACGAACTTTCCGGACAAATCAAGTTTGACGGCAAGAGCGTCCCCATGGGATACATTCGCTTTATTCCTGATAAAAAACAGGGCAACCAAGGTCCAGGTACCAGCGCTACAATTCTCGACGGACATTACAAAACCATACAGGATCTGGGGACTGTTGGAGGGCCACACATTGCAAAAATTGTAGGCACAGACGGTATTCCCTATAAGACGCCAGGTGGAGTGCCCATACCCATTGGACGTCCCCTGTTTCCTGAGATTGTAGAGAACATTGATCTTCCCAATGAATCTGGAGCGGTTCATGATTTTGATCTAACTTCTGTAAAAGAGTAAATGAAATCCGCCAAGGTTAGGTGACCGAGTTGGGCGACTGTCAATTTCCATGTTGTTCTCTGGCCAAACCCTCACTTTTATTAGGATGCCGCAGTTTCAGATACTTGTACGGTTGGCGTGACAAGCACCCGTAAAGACCAGGTATACGTTGAGCAATGGTCAAGTTATTCAATAAGCACCTTTTTTAACTGGAATCAACAGAGGTAACAGGGGTGTAGTGATTGCTAGCTGATACCAGCAGCCGCGAATCGGTTCTTTTCGGATTGCCGTTTCATACAAGCCGTCATTTCAAATGGAGATTTTGAACATGCTTAATAATCATTCTTCCGATCGCATATCACAACCCACCATTGGGAAGGTGACACAACAGGGCTTCACCTTGGTGGAGCTGCTTGTGGTGATCGCCATCATCGGCATCCTAGTCGCACTCCTGTTGCCAGCAATTCAAGCTGCCCGGGAGGCTGCCCGGCGCGCACAATGCCTGAATAATCTCAAACAAATTGGTCTGGCATTTCAGCTTCATTCCGATTCGCAGGAAATCTTCCCCACAGGTGGCTTCGGCATGTGGGCTAAACGTTCGACTGATGGCAGTCGTCCTAGGGAAAGATTGTTTGGCGACAGAGGCAAACCGATGAACGCACCTAAGCAAAATTGGGGCTGGGCCTACCAAATACTTCCTTTCATCGAACAGCAAGCCCTCTGGTCGTCAAAAGTGCTGGAAGTACTTCCGGTTCCTGTTCCCGCTTATTTTTGTCCCACTCGTGGCCCCAATCGGGTGTTCGAAGTTCATGGCGGCATGCGTGCCATGATTGACTATGCCGGCAATGGGGGTTCCTCAGATGAAGGTGGCAGTGAATACGCGCAGATGGGTAATGGTAAAGATGGTGTGGTTGTACGAGCCACGATCGGCACAGCCGGCGATACGTACGGTCCCCTGGTCATCCCCAGTCGACAAATTGAAGACGGCACGTCCAATACGCTGATGGTCGCTGAAAAGAACATCAATGCCGGCAGATTGACAGGCAGACAAGGAAATGATGATGCAGGTTGGACCGAAGGCTGGGACCATGACACCATACGCTGGGGCTACTTCCAACCCACCCCCGATTTTTTGGATCCCGCTGCTGAACCTCCCGCTCCTGTGCTATCTGCATTTGGATCTTCGCATCCAGGCGTGTTCAATGCCGTATTCTGCGATGGCTCAGTCCGCTCGATCATCCATGATGTGGATGCAGACGTGTTCAAGCATGTGTGTTCCCGTGATGACAGTGCGGTTTACGACGCGAATGAACTGTAGTGTCTGGTTGGGGATGTTCTTCTAGGACTAAATCTGTACACCCATTGGTTGTAGCTTTCCCGATCCTCTGGATGTTGCCGTGTGCAACTTTGTCCGCGAATTAAAACAACAGACCGGAAACACATGAGAATGGTTCATCTCAAAAGTTTTGTCACGACATGGTCGTGAAATCCGTGAACTAAATTCAGCCACGAACGATCGTTCTGCCGTGCTTGGTCATCACTACGTCAATCGAATGACCGCAACACGGCCAGGTGTAGGTGACAATTTTACGGCCAAAGATTCCTGGACGGCAGGAAACACATGGGTCTTCTGTGCAGCAGGCTGGCAGACAGACGCACACTTTATAGGTGCAGCAAGTACATGGGTCCTGAACACACAGTTCGGTCATGACTGGAGGTGGCGGACAACATGGCTGACAGCAGGGCTCAAGACAGCGACGGCCACGTGAAACCGTCGCTTTCAGCAGTGAACTTCGTGTGACTCCTGCAAGCAATCGCTTGTGAAAATTATCGAGGACACGGACATGATCGGACATAATGGCGCACTACACAACGTAAGGATTTCTGCGTTCAGACGGACCTTCACCCATTGTTAGCACCAATCTAAGTGAAAGAATCGGGTGACATAGAGCCGTTGCCCTTACTTAGTGGAACAGCTTGCTGAGGCGTAGTCCAAGCAAGCTTCGGAGCGGAGGTTAGACAACCGACTGCGAATGCCGCAGGACCCCAATAAACTATGAGGTCTGTGGTGATTGCAGTCAAGCCGCTAGCGACCGACCAACCAACTGACTTCCTCTAGTCCCCGATCAAGCGAACAAAGAGCGATAATTCGAACCGTTTTTGACATCGAATCTGATGCGCACCGGTATCATTTGGCGTCGCGTATCGCCTCTTTGTTCGTTTGAGAATAATGGGGTTGACAGAACCGATTGACCGTTTGGCCACTGGATCGAAATTTTTTCAGTCGCTTCTGCCAGTCCGATTGCTTACGCGGATCTAGAATCTTTGTCATCATCGTGCCTTTCGGGGAGTAAGAATTGAGAGAGACAACGTGTCTCGCCTGAACTCTACACCCGAAATTGCTAGCACGACGGAATGAAATTCAATGGCGGTGGGGTGCGCTTACAATGAATTGAAGGTAGCTAAAGTGTTATCAATTAAGCCTTACATGCTCAGGGCTGGTCCCAGCGTCGGATTGCACGTGAGCTGGAGATCAATCGAGAGACGGTTGCCCGGCACCTGCGATTGGAGTCAAAACCAGCCAAAGCGCCTCCCGGGTCCAATGCCGATCAAGAGGGTGGAAAGTCCGTCAAAGTGTAGTTTCGCATTCACTGGCTGGGTTTGAAACGCCCATCAGTGGCTGGTTATGAAGCGCCCAATGACAGCTAATTATCTCAACGAGTATGCATGGTTGTAAAAAAGTCAAATTGTGAAAGTTTTTTATGAAATTTAGTTAGATCAATCTATTACAATTAACGCTATAAGTTGTCTGTCACGGCTAAGAATAGGGTTGAGCAAAACGGCTAATCCAAAAACTGAGGGAAAAGATTCGCAACGGTCCTTAGAGGGCTTCTTTGTTGATTCTTGTAGTCCAGTGATTGTGTATGCCCGCATGAGCGGACGAAGTTCCGACTAGCCTGATTCCTTAGATTAAAGTTGTAGAGTACTACAGGATGCTCGACCCTTTGAAAAACTCTTGAACGGTTTTACACTAAATACAGTAAGTCTTTTCGATGACCGTTGTGAGGAATCGATATGATAGAAACGAAATGCGTTTCAAGACGTTCCTTGGTCTCCATGCTTTTATCACGGAAGGCCAGACATTCAGCCCCTGCATTCACCTTGGTGGAATTGCTGGTCGTGATAGCAATTATTGGTGTTCTTGTGGCCCTGTTGTTACCAGCGGTCCAGGCAGCTCGAGAATCGGCTCGGCGCACTCAATGTGCAAATAACTTGCGGCAGATTGGGATGGCGAGCCATCTACTTTTGGATGCCTTCAAGACGTTCCCCTCCGCTGGCCGTGGACCGTGGCCAGATATCATCGTAGTGGGTGGTGCGATTGCGGCACCGGACAAACAGGAAGTTGGCTGGGGCTACCAAATCTTGCCCTACCTTGAACAACAAAGTGTTCATGACATCCGCAGCACATTGTCGTCGGGCGAGTTTCCTGCCAAGTTGGTGGAAAAACTCGTGGGAGCTAACGGTGTCTCCTACTACTTTTGCCCAAGTCGTCGCACTCCCTCCACGCAGTATGGCGGTGGGGGTGTGTATCGCTACTTGATGGACTATGCCAGCAGCGTTCCCACCAATAGGAAACTCGACCAAGTGCCCGTATTGAATTATAGTGAGTATTGGTGCCGTATCGATCCACATAACCTTAATTTACAAGGGAGAGCGACTTGCACGGCCCTGGGAATCATTGCCAGAACACCCCGTTTTGGCAAGGCCACGCGAATCGAACAAGTGACTGATGGCTTGTCCCAAACGATGATGTATGGCGAGAAATGGCTCAATACTACAGAGTACGAGTCGGGCTCTTGGCACGACGACCGGGGTTGGACTGACGGGTACGATCCAGATATCGTACGATCCACATCGTTACTGCCCCGCGCTGACGACCCGACTGAGAACAACGACGATGCTTTTGCAATGGGCGGAGCGCATCCAAGCAGCATGAATGCATGTTTTGGCGACGGTTCAGTCCACGTCATCTCATTTGACGTTGATCCAATCATCTACAATTATTGGGGCAATCGTGAAGACAGCCGCACGGCTGAGGCGCCGTAGCTGAGTGGAATGATGGTTGTCGCTGATTCCTCCCTGATTTCATTCGCAGGGAGCCAAAACTTTTCCTTCAGACGATGCCTACACGTGGAGATTGCTTGTGAATTGCCATCGATTGCCTTGGATTCATTCTCTGCTTCTGATGGCAGTGGTCACATGTATGGCCATCGTCGGCTGCAGTCAAAAATCTCAGGTGCCAACGGGAAAACCGGCGGAAAACATCCGAAAACTGGCATTGGCCTATGTTCAATCTTCATCGACCAATCGTGGGATAGGTCCTAAGGACAAGCAGTCCCTAATAAAATTCATGGTCCACCGAATTGGGTTGAGTGAACAGGAGGCAGACAAACTGTTTGTCTCACCACGGGATAATCACCCTTACGTGATCCTCTGGGGTATTGCTCTGGAAGGTTCCGGTCCGATGGGCCCTAGGCCCCCCAAACCAAAGATTATTGCATATGAAAAGAGTGGGGCAGATGGTACACGATACGTGGCAGATGGCCGCATTTCAATTGTCCAGATGTCACAAGAGGATTTTTCTAAGTGGATTTCCGATCAAGAGAATTGACCCTGTTTCCCCAACCAGCAGAACGAAAGACAGTAGGAGCTAGGCCATCGTTAAAACTACCAATCGACATCGACCCGGTTTCACGCTCGTGGAATTGCTCGTGGTAATTGCGATCATCGGCATCTTGGTGGCCTTGTTGCTTCCGGCCATTCAGGCGGCCCGCGAAGCGGCCAGACGGACTGAACCATGGTAACGAAAACGGAAATCTCGGGCCACAAGCGGATTATAAGGCGGCTGGTGGCAGCTTCGCCAGTTCCGGGCCTATATGCTAACTCAATCGGCGAGGAATTCCAGCTCCCTTTGAAGCCAAATAACGCTATCCAGCTAACTAGCTGATCGCGGCAAGACAGGAGGACTTCCAAGATTTATAAAATGATGGCATGAAAAAAGCCCCCACGGAGATGGGCGTTGTCTATCCAAGGGTTGTGGCAGAGGAAGGCATGAAACCTGAGCAGTACCCAGGATTTGATGAATGAGTATCCATAAAGAAGTCAAGTTTGAAGATGAAATCTGCGATCACCTTTCGCCATGCGGCTGGCTCTACGTCGATAAAGATGCGACGGACTATGATCGCCAGCTTGCCCTGTGTCCAGCCGATGTCCTGGCTTGGGTGCAATTTAACCAGTAGAAGCACCACGATTCCAGGCAGTGCCAGAGACTTCACTCGCCAGCAGATAGCCCAGAGTGGCGGCTTGTTGTTTGATGGCTCGATCAACTATAGCGATTTCACCGTGGGCGAGATCAACCACGCCGACTATGGGATTCATGTAACCAAATCGAGCAGTTTCGGTCTTAATAAACTGACATTCAAACACGTGCATGGCCAACGTAAAGTCGGAATCTTAGTCGAAGCGGGCGGCCACAACGTCTGGGAAGTGAACCTCAACCACGACGCAGTCGATCCGATCGGGATCGTGACTCGGGGGAGAGGCGATATTTGGTTTGCCAACGTCATCTCCGGGGACAAAGCTGGCCTGGTGCTCGAGCGCGAGGCGATGGGCAACCAAATTCATATCACTTATCTCAACGGTGGCATCGTGAATAACGCCGACATGCCCACCAATCGTATCTTTACCGCGCCGACGGCTGCTACGAGGGCGATCGGCTTGGGTTTTGCCGTCAAGACGCCTCCCGTTCCCGACTCCGAAGTTTCAGTGCTCAACCGGCACCCGCTTCCGACGGTGATTCTCATCTTGAATGCAGGTTCGGTGAGCGCGTGGTCGATAACTGACGCGTTTGGCGCTACTCAGGCCGTCGACGCGCCTCTTACGTCGGGGCAGAACATTCTTCTTTCACCGGGAGAAGCGATTGCGATAAAGTACGCGGGCGAAGCGCCGTCGTGGAAGTGGCGGGCGATGCATTAGCTGTAGTGTTCCACATGCTGGGCAAAAAAATCTGCCTTTCTCCGACTGAAGCACGAAAGGTACACTACCGGGATGAACCGCCCGGATGATGGTCGGTCATGGCTCCAAGAATATCATCTGCCCGCCCCTGCGCTGGCCGATCTCGGCGGTATTGAGTTGGACAAAGGTGCGTACATGAGACCCAACAAGACACAAAAGTGATTGCAAGAACCCGGCTCGCCAGAAGCAATTCCCTCACCGGAGTCTTCAATATTCCATCTTGTTTTTAGCAATAGTTGTCACTATAATCGTAGCTGCTGTTCCGTCGACCGATGGGTCAATTTATCCATTCTGGCTTGCGATACCAGGTCGTCGGCTACGCATAGCGGCTGTTGCTAGTAGGAGGTGTATGCTGCAACAAGTTGACCCAAAAGGCGATCCCCTACATTCCCCTTCCGTAATACTGCCATACTGCGTGCGGACCATTGCCGTTGGGTTGTCTGTTGCTGGATTAGTTCTTGCGACTGTTGAGCAATGCGACGCGGGTGAATCTGCATCCATACACTGGTCATTTCAGCCGGTAATCCGTCCAGAGATTCCTAGCGCCCAACATATTGCTTGGCCACGCAACCCGATTGACCACTTTATTCTCGGTTATCTTGATCAACAAGACGTAACGCCTTCCAGGGCGGCAAAGCTTACCTCATTACTGCGCCGTGTAACACTCGATCTTACTGGACTGTCACCGACCCGCGCAGAGCTCAACGAGTTTACCAGCAGCGCTTCGTCAGAGGCGTATGAGCAAGTGGTTGAGCGCCTACTCGCATCACCACATTTTGGCGAGCGATGGGCGCGGCATTGGCTTGATGTTGCCCGCTATGCGGATAGCGCCGGTCATGAGTTCGACTCACCCCGACAGTTATGGAAGTATCGAGACTGGGTGATTGGAGCCATTAACGAAGACAAACCTTACGATGAGTTCCTCATCGAGCAACTCGCCGGCGACTTGGTGGTAACTGATGACCGAGGTCCTCTTGTCGCCACCGGGTTCGTTTGCAATTCTCTGAAAAACTATGGCGATCACTCAGAAGCCACGATCGACCGAGTTAACGCATTTGGTACGGCTTGTCTTGGGCTCACACTCAGCTGCGCTCAATGCCACAATCACAAGACCGATCCGATCACACAAAAGGAATACTATCAGCTATTCGCGTTTTTTCACACAGCCGAAGATGTCAAGCTCAACTTCTCTAGCCTTAACGAGATAGGTGCACAAAGAGCAGTTAAAGAATCGATTGCAGTGCTGAAGCAAAAATTGGCAGCTTACCAAAACGGCCCGAACAAAGACCCACTTTCCTGGGCGGCCAGGCTCAATGGAACAGAACTGAGACAGTTGCCGAGCGAGGTGAGGCAAGCGATCAACCGTGTATCTCATAATCGTACGGAGGAGCAAATCACCCTGATTCTTGCTGGCCATCGAGAAGCGATGATTCGGTACCAGACCGATTTGGAAGATCGTATTGACGAATGGTCGAGCAGACTGACAGAGGAGGAAATGGCTGCCATGCCTCGCATGGTGCGAAACTACCTTGAGATACCACGTTCGCAACGACCTACTGATCGTCCCATCTTGTTATTGCAAGTATTTTGGCCGACTGACGGCGGCTATCTAAAACGTACTAAAATGATCAAGGAGCTAGAAGCCAATATCCCCGATGTGGTGACAACGCTAGTTCTACGAGAGCGTTCCGTTCGTCCCAAGACGCATGTGTTCTTGGCTGGGGATCACCGTGCCCTTGGCGATGAGGTCAGTCCTGGTGTGCCAAAAGTCTTACCACCGATGAAGACCGATAGCGACCCGCCGACGCGACTGGATTTGGCGAAGTGGGTTGCATCCCGCGAAAATCCATTAACTGCGCGCGTAGCGGTCAACAGAATCTGGCAACGTTATTTTGGCGCTGGTCTTGTTGAAACGAGCGACAATTTCGGAACCCAGACTACCGCGCCTATTCATTTGGACCTACTAAACTGGTTGGCTGCAGAATTCATGGACCACAATTGGAGCGCAAAGCATATTCATAGGCTAATCGTTACCTCGGCAACCTATCGTCAGAGTTCGCATGTGCGGGAAGATTTAATAGATAGAGACCCCACCAATAAGTTGCTTGCAAGGCAACAGCGTTTGCGACTTGAGGCAGAGATTATTCGCGACGTTGCCTTGGCCGCTAGTGGATTGCTTGACAGTACTGTAGGGGGCCCCAGTGTGTTCCCATACCAACCTGAAGGAACCATGACCGGCCGGGCAGACCGTGCCAACTGGATAGCGGATACAGGGGCAAACAGCCACCGTCGCGGAATGTATACCCATTACTGGCGACTAACTCCACATCCGTTCTTGAGCATGTTCGATATGCCAGACGCTTCCGCTGCGTGTGCTCGACGTTCTCGAAGCAACACGCCATTACAAGCTTTAACTTTGTTAAACGACCCTTGGTTCTCTGAAGCGGCAGTCGCGTTAGCAAAGCGGATTTTGGAATCGACAGCAGACGAAACGATTGAACAAAGGGTCTGCTGGACTTTCGAAAATTGTCTAGGTCGTACTCCCACCACCATCGAGCAAGATATTTTGACACAACTATTGGTCGATCAACAGCAAGCATTCCAAGAAGACTCGGCGCGGGCGACTGAAATTGTCGGCGAGTCAACAGATCAGAACGATGCCGTACAATTGGCATCTTGGATTGCCGTTGCGCGAGCTGTTCTGAATCTCGATGAATTCATTACTCGCGAGTAAGTCCAATCATGAAAAACAAACGCGTCGTGTTCGAAAGTCTGTCCACCAAACATCGCCGGCAATTTCTCTGTGAAGGCTTGAAATTAGGTACCGTAGCACTTGGTTCTCTGATGACTGAGGGCGGCGACGTGCATGCGACTGCAAGTCCGAAAATTCATCCGTTAGCAATGCGTTCAACGCATTTTCCTGCTCGGGCAAAAAACGTAATCCAGCTATTTATGACTGGCGGACCCAGCCATCTGGATATGTTTGACTACAAGCCGACTCTTGAGCAAATGGCCGATCAGCCACTTCCACAATCGGTACTTGGCAACGTCGAATTTGCACAGATTCGCGATGCCCAACCACGGATCATGCCAAGTCAATGGAAATTCCAACGTCATGGCGAGAGCGGTAGTTGGGTAAGTGAACTATTGCCGTATACGGCCAAAATTGTTGATGATCTCACGTTTCTTCGAACCGTTGCCACGGATGAGACCATTCATCCGCACGCTGAATTCATGATGAACACAGGCCATCGCAATGCCGGCAGGCCAAGCCTGGGCGCGTGGTTGGTTTATGGGCTGGGTAGCGAGGCTGACAATCTGCCTGGTTACATCGTAATCAATAGCAACGGTCCTACACGTGGGAAGAACGGCAACTACCACAATGGTTTTTTGCCACCCACCTACCAGGGTGTAGAGTTTCGCAGTCAAGGTGAGCCAATACTCAACACACAGAACCCAGCAGGCATTAGCGGACCCGACCAGCGCCGCGTAATTGATGCAGTCAGCGACCTCAATCGACTGCGCTATGAATTGACCGGTGATCGTGAGATTGCGGCACGTATTTCAGCTTATGAGATGGCTTTTCAGCTACAGTCGAGCGCGCCGGAATTGACCGACCTGAGCGATGAATCGGCCGCTACTCTACGTCTCTACGGCTGTGATGCGACCATCCCGAGCTTTAGTCGAGATTGCCTGCTGGCTCGACGAATGATTGAACGTGGCGTGCGTTTTGTCCAGATTCATTTCAGCGACTGGGACCACCATGCTGATATCGGCATTGCCCTTCCCAATCAGTGTCGTGGGATCGATCAGCCGTGTGCCGCACTGGTAAGCGATCTCAAACAAAGAGGGCTACTCGAAGAAACGCTCGTCATTTGGGGTGGAGAGTTTGGTCGCACACCTGTTGCTCAGCCTAAGACCACCGGTGGAGTCGGACGAGATCATCACATCAATGCGTTCACGATGTGGATGGCCGGCGGCGGATGTCGGACAGGCAGTGTGGGGGAAACTGACGAATTTGGCTTTCATCCCTTAGACGGCGCGATCACAGTCCATGATCTGCATGCTACCATTTTGCATCTGTTGGGAATGGATCACAAGTGGCTCAACTACCGCTATCAGGGTCGCGACTTCCGACTTACCGATGTCTACGGTAGTGTCGTTGAGCAGGCGATTTCCTAACGTTGCACCAAACCTGATCCGGTAACGAGATGGTGAAGATCCACTTCCTTCACCGCACGTGGCGCGCAAATGAACTTCATTCTTCAACCCTGGCAATTACTTCTTGTTGTCCTAGCAAGCTGGGTGAATCGCCAGCAACAGGAAATGATAGAGTCAGTAGTTCCCAAAACGCGTAATTCGTCTAGGTGAACGCAAGGCCCCTCTGGACAATGGTTTGTGTCAAAGCAATTC
>JBDOMT010000417.1:0-11815 GCA_039831705.1 Pirellulales bacterium
AACGATGTCGCCGCTGCGCGGCTATTATGCCCGCTTTGCACGGTATCGAAGTACGCTTCCGTAGCCTAGTTCTACTGAAGTGATCGCCTGAAGGCGAGGGTTTTTAGATCCCAGTAGGAGACAATAATGCAAACTTTTCTATAAGTCATGTCACACACAGTGAGCCATTACGCACACTCTCCACGATGAAGGCAGCAGTGGCTCAGTAGTTGGTGCATATCGATAGAAAATTTTTCACATCCTACCGTCAGGATAGTGTTGACTCAGCTACGTGATGGTGATTGGAAACTGCTATGGAGCCAAGGCAATAGGTAGTCACACCTACAGGGGAGATGAGCTATGAGAAGAATAGCATTGCTGGCGGTATTGGTTTTGTTACATAGTTTTCGGGTGGTAGAAGCCGGATGGACAGTCACGCAGCTCACTGATAACAGCTACAACGATCTGGACCCACAGGTCTCTGGTTCTAACGTTGTCTGGAAGGGCAATGTTGTAACCGTTTCCGCAGACCTGAACCTTAACGGTGTCGTCGACGGGTTGGACTTGGGGATCACGCTGGGCAATTTCGGAAGCTCGTCAGATGAAGCAGGAGGCGAGCTCAACGGAACAGATCCCGTCGATGGCTTGGACCTGGGCATCTTGTTGGGTGACTGGAATCCAGCCTCGCTGCAGGCGCCAACCGCTGTTCCCGAGCCGACTGCGGCTATGCTGCTCATGAGTGCCTGTTGCCTGCTGGGTCTTCGCAGGAGAGCCTAGTCCTTTCCTGCCAAGAAGACTCTGCAATTAGAATAGTTTCCTAAAAAAACCAGGCATGCCCGCTGGCATGTCTGGTTTTTTGTGTTTATGTTTGCGCGAAGCAGGATCTCATTCAGGCTGTCGCGGTAGAAACGGTTTCAGTCGACAGAGGGTCCCAGTGTTGGGTCTCAGCGGTGGTATCTCAGCGGTCGCAAACAACTACTAACTGCGATCCCCACACACAGCAGTTCTACCACCATGGGTTCTGGGACAGCTTCCAGAATGTGCAAGCGCGAGTTCACCGGGATGTCATGGAGGATTTGCTCGATCCCCGATGGCCATTCAATCACGATCTGATGGATTGGTACTGTCCGAATTCCTAGACCGAAATGAACTGTCAGATCCGATTGAGAAAGGTAGTTGGAACCGCCGGCGATGTACCGCGTTTGTGACGGTCCGCCTTGATCAGCGATCAGCGTCACAAACGCTCCGATCCCATCGCGATTGGAGACAACCCCTTCCGCCTCGAGAGTGAGGAATGCTCCCTGGGAGTTGGTTTCATTTCGAAACAGTTTCGGCGAACCGGCGTTGTTGACGACAAACAAGTCCAAGTCGCCGTCCAAATCGTAGTCGAGCGTTAGCAGGCCTTTGCCAGCCCCGTCATCCAGCAGACCCTCTGCCGCAGCGACTTCGGTGTAGGTGTCGCCATCGTTTCGCCACAATTTCATGGGATCGTTCACAAACTGTTCCGACGGTCCGTTACCGGTCCAGCCGTTGGTCATGGTCAAATCGAGATCACCATCGTTGTCGTAGTCGAAGAAAGCAGCCCCCCAGCCCCAGTCGCCATCGCGCACGCCGTACTGGTCGGTGACATCGCTAAAAGTTCGATCACCGTTGTTGAGATACAACCGGTTGCCGCTTTCACCCCAGGTACAGCGAGCTTGGGGACATAGCGAAAGCTCATCGTCGATCGAAGTCACAAACCAGTCCAACAAGCCGTCGCCGTTGAAATCTGCGATGGCCGACCCCATGCCGTTCTCATCCGTGCCAATCCCAGCGGGGTTGTCTTGATAGGGTCGGGGGGCCTTGGTGAATGAATTGTCGCCGTTGTTCCAAAACAGCTGAGACGTAAGAAAGTCGCCGGCGATCGCCAAGTCGACATGCCCATCGCGGTCGAAGTCGGCAAACGTCGATGTGAACGAATAGACTCCAGGCACATCTTTAACCAAATCTGCTCCTACGAAATCGTCAAGGTAAATGCCCGTCTCAAGCGTAGCATCTTCGAAATGACCGGGCACATCCGGACCTCGATTATGCAAGACGCGAGCATGGCTCCAGAGCTCAGGGGGCTGCTTGAACTCTCCGGTACCCCATTCGTTCACATGCAGATCAAGCAACCCGTCGTTGTCGTAGTCGCCAAAAGCTGCACTCGTTCCAAAGTGGGGGAGTTTGGTCTCGATGCCAGCACCGCGCGTGGACGTTTCATCCGTGAAATGTCCTGAGCCGTCGTTTACATAGAGAAAGTGACGATTCCCTTCGACCGCGGTCAAGTACAAATCGAGATCACCGTCGTTGTCGATATCCCCAAGAGCCGCGCCGTTGGTTGCCACATTTGGGGCAATCCCCGTGTATGCACCGACGTTGACAAAACTCCCTTGGCGGTCGTTGCGAAACAAGATGCCAGGGCCGTCGATCTGCGTGACAAAAAGGTCGGGATACCCATCACCATCGACATCACCTGCGGCAGCACCTCCGGTCATGCGAAACATTTCGCGGTCTCCGGAAGCAGGCGTCCATTGTTGATAGTCTACTCCAGCCGAAAGCGTGACGTCGGTGAATGTCGGTTGTCCGTATACGCCAGCAGGACTGGCGATGAGTAGGGCGACAGTGAGACAAGTTGCGAATCGTACAAGTCGAGAAACGGCACGGACGGGAGTGAGCATAATAGTGGAAGCCTGTTAGTGATACCGCATCAAGAATTACCAGCAAGCCAATTCCAGCAAGCCAATCCCAGTGCACACGAAGTCAAAATCGCTAACCTCATTCTAGCATGGGACCCACCAGCATCAATAATAAAGGAGCCATCAGGTTGGCTCAAGGTACTCGTGGGATCGTCATTTGCTGCGTGAAATGCTGCACCGGCAAGTGGGACTTGCGACGTAGGCTGCAGGTGCAACATCTGCTTTGGGCACGATCCCGGTCCCTAAAGAAAAGAGTTTTCTATTGAGTCGGATTCGATCAGAAATCAGTATCGTCGATCACTTGCGCGTCGCCAGATGCACACAACCGCTGCCAGGTACGGAAAGTCTTGGGATCCAATGACCAGTTGGTAATTTGATTCCCTTTCTCAATAAAGTCGCTAATAAAATGAACCGACCCATCGACAAAGCCGACAAACACACCCCCAACATGCAAGCTACGTGTGCTTCCTTGACCCGCAACCGTATCGCAAGGCATGCACTCATTGACGAGTGCATCGTCTCCCCCGAATGCCGACCTAATCTTAGGGCATTCAATGAGACCATCGCCGCCGGACAGACAGGAGTTTGGGCCGTTGGCATTGTCCGTGCCATGCCCCCAAAGACTGCTCGCTCCGTGGCCATTAAGGGCCCAAGTACCACGAGTGTCCCAATCGACAACCCCGGCACGCAACTCCCCAATCAGAATTGTCTGCGATGTCCCGTCGGTGACATTGCGCATCGAGATCGCCGTGTTAACGCCCATAATGCCCCGGACACGCTCGTCGAGCCAATTTTTTTTCTCTGGCCCGCCAGCATCATTTCTAGTCATGAACCCCAGGGAGCCATTGGCGCCGATGTTGCCACGTGCCCAGTTGCCGCCCTCTGCGCTATTGCGACCTTTAAAAAGAGATTCCTGGTTGAATGAATCCGACGGGCACATCAATCCAGGGACCGACGTACCTCTGGCTTGGTAGTTTTGAGGAGAATCGCTTTCTGGACCCGATATGGGGATCGTCAAGTCAAAGAGGTCGTACAAGGGAGCTTGTTCCATGTGTGGCAAGATTTGGATGATCCAATTTGCTTGGTGAACTCGCGCCCTGGAGGGTTGGCGGGCAGTGTTCTCATCATAAGACGCGGCGGGCGGAAAAGCCCCTTGGACATCATGGTAATTTAGCAGCGCCAGTCCAACCTGTTTGAAATTGTTCTGACATTGTGTCCTCCTCGCAGCCTCCCGTGCCGCCTGTATTGCCGGGAGCAACAGGGCAACCAGGATTCCGATGATGGCAATCACTACCAGCAGCTCCACCAATGTAAACCCTTTCGCGAACGAATGCCGAGTAGAATTGTTCATGGTCTCGCTACCTTAATTTCGAGTTCTTGATTGGCCTCGGTAATTTCGACTTCGATGGGTGTCGTTGAAACTTGAGAGTAGTGTAACGGTACCGCAGGAATGGGAATTCGTCGGCCATTCTTGCCACCGCGAAATGCCGCAACGAGTACACGGTGCCGCCCCACGGCAAGTCCGTCGTTCGCTCGATAACTCGATACGCTGTGAAAAGCTCCGTTACCGATGTCAACCTCTGTTTGACCAGCAGGCGGGACCATCCCCTCGCCGCTTTCAAAATCAGTGGGCTCGAAGGCAATCATCAAGATATCGGCTGGAATTTTACTGCCGTCCTCATATGTCACCGAGCCATGGACGGGAACGATCGAGTAGGGCAATTTGTTCCCACAGCCCGATGAGACGATGACCAGCAATACCAACGCCAACAGCTGCCACTTTAGTAGCAGGTGCGCTTGTGGTCGGATCTCGAAGAAGCAAGGCTCTGAATTCACAACGAATTCCTTGACATGAGAAATTCTGGACATAAGTAACACCACCCTTCAACAGTCAGCAAGCCTTGTGCGTCTTCCAAGCAACTAAAACGCTGCTTTCGTTTCGCTACCTTACCAACCAATAGGCTCACGCTGATCTGCTACCGGAGCCTACTAGACCAAGGTGACACAAACGCCAGGAGCAAGCAGGTCATACTCATTACAACGCGGCTCTTGAAGAATACCAAACGGGGGATTCACGGTTGATTGCCTACCTCAGAGCATACCGTAGGTTCGGATAGGTAGCCATTGTATCGCACGCTCGCAGTCCCGTCAATGCTCGCAACTCCGCTAAGTCCTGAGTGTTAGGGCTTCGATGCGGCTAGCGCAAGTTCCCCAGCAATCTCGAATAACCCCTTTCTTCTAGGGTGGCAGGTGGAAAGTCGTCACGACATTTGAGTTTGGTAAATTTTTTTGGCAGCCGAATTTTGAGGTGGTCGAGGAGAATTTGCTAGTGGTCGGTCGGTTTCGAGAGGCACCGTTTTCGGATTTCGATGCCGCTGCGGGTTGGTAGGACCACGTCCATCATTCTCAGATCGCTCAGTTCGTCCAGAACGCGACGCGGCTGGCTGCCGAGCTCCGCCTACTGGCACATTTGCCCTAAGGTCTTCTATAGCGCACGCCAAGAAGCAGACGAAGATGTGAGCAAGGATACGATTCTAGAACCGCTGTACCAGCACATAGTGTCAAGGTTGTTGCGGACGCGAGTTCAGTAACTGGTTCGCCCGCTCCAAATTGCTTCGTGCACCGGCGTGATTCGGTACACGCTTAAGAACGTGCTGGTAACATTGAATCGCTTTTTCGATCTGACCAAGCCGGCCGTACATCGTCCCTAGATTGTTGTAAGGATCGATATCCTGCGGATCAAATCGAATGGCTAATTGGTAGTGCCGAACGGCACGCTCGGCATCGCCGCTGGCGGCATACACATTTGCCAAGTTGGCGTGGGCTTTCGCAAACTCCTCATCCAATTGAATCGCACGAAAAAAGTGTTTACCGGCTTCATTAACTTGACCTTGCATGGCGAGTGCAATCCCCAGGTTGTTGTGCGCGCCGGCGAACTCTTCGTCCAGTGCGATCGCATTTCGAAATTCGGACTCGGCTTGTTTGACGTTTCCTTGTCGCGAACGAATGAGACCGAATGTGTTACGTGCCCGAGCGCTCTTCGGATCCAACTGAATGGCTTTGACAATGGCGCCCTCCGCGCGATCGATTTGATTCAACTCTAAATAGAGGTTCGCCAGATGACGACGAATCAATGCCCAATCAGGCTTGTGGCTTGCCAACAATTCGAAATGGCGGACGGCGTCGGTCCACTGCCGACTATCTTGCAACCAATCAGCCACTAGGTATCGCCGTTGCAGCGCCGTCGTTTCGGCGACCGCCTGAGCTCGTTCGGCGTCCAGCGTCCGACCCGGCAAACAGGCTGCCAATTCCGACATCTGGCGGCGACCTAGCCCCGCGGTCGTCACTTGGCCGGTTGCATCCTTCAGGACTTGCTTTACGGAGACAGGGCCATGGTAGATAACCGCCAAACGTCCCTCTCCGTCGACCAAGAAACTTGAAGGCAGCGGTAGTGGTTTACGCAAAAAGAAGAACTGGTCCCGCAAGTCTTGAAGGAATTGCATCTGTCTGACGTCGAGATACCCCCACGCAAATGGAAACGCCAGCTTGTTGACCAGACTTTCAACTTGATACACGTCGGTTGGGTTTTCGCCGAGTTGATCGACCGAAAGTGCTAACACGCGTAGACCGGCTTGCTCAAGCTGACTGCGATTCTCAGCCAGCTGCGCTAGTTCCTTGACGCAAGGAGCACACCAACTTGCCCACAGATTGAGATAGGTCGGCTGCCCGTCCTCGAAGTCAAATACCTTCGCCGCGGATGATTTTCCGTCTTGAAAACGGGTGGTTGGCATTGGAACACGTGTTTCCATGACGATGCGAGCGACACGCGTCGGTTCGGGCAAGACTACCGGCGTGGGTGCTGGCAGCTGGATCGTTGCCAGATCGACTTTCACTGCCGGCCCTCCCTGCACCAGTCGATAGCGGCTATCCAAGTCGAGATCAAGATAGACTTGCGGCTGACCACCTGGCCATTGAACGATAACTTGCTCGATCTTCTCGCTGTCAGCCAATCCGAAATGCAGCCACTTGCTCGATTGCGACAGAAACCCTTCACCGGCCTGCAAGGTTTGAACGAAACTATTCGGTTGCTCGGCATCCTTTTGCCCGCTCGTCTTAACCACGACGCGCGCTCCTACGCTATCACGACTTGTCGTGCTGCCGTTGCCTTGCAAACGCAGGGCAATGAATCGGTGAGAGGTGATTGCGTCGTTTCGCATCAGGCGCAAACGGGGCGCATTCCGATTTGAGAGCCAGACGTCTTGATCGCCATCCCGATCCCAATCGACTACCGCAAGCCCGCGAGCGTCATCAGGAAAATCGATTCCACTGAGTGCCGAGATGGTGGCGAACCGTTCTGCCTGTGTATTGAGAAAGAGACAGTTGCGTTCGCGCCCGCTGAATGATCGGCCCTCCATGATCATCGAAAACAATTGAATGCGTGCTTGCCCCCAGCCCGGATCCGTATCAGAATTCTCGTCATCTGCTGAACGCGACACGACCTGTCGCCAAAAGAAACTTCACAAGTCGCTTGTGTCGTCAGTTGTAATATAACCATTGGCGACCGCAAGATCGGGCCATCCGTCGTTGTTGACGTCCAAGAAGTTCGAGCTCCAGGACCAGCGCCCTAACGTGACGGCAGCGTCGGAACTGACGTCGCGAAACGCACTTCCGTCGTTCTTGAAGAGCGTGTTGCCCATCGCAAACCGGCGCCACCGCTGCTTGGTTTTAGCGTCGACGTCCTTCTTAAACTCGGGCTGCTCGGTAATGCGACTGCCAGCCGACGAGAACATATTGGCGACGTAGATATCCATCCGGCCATCACGATCGATGTCACCCCAATCAGCTGACATTCCGGCAGCGCTGTCCTCGACGCCAACCTCCGCCGCAATTTCGCGAAATCGACCACCTTCATTTTGATAAAGACAGTTTCTGCCGAAATCGTTCGCGACGTACAGATCTTGATCCCCGTCGTTATCATAATCTTCCCAGGCCGCCGCCCAAGTGAATCGTCGATTGTTTTCGTCGAGCCCTACCTCAACCGTTGCATCGACAAAACGCCATTCGGAATCGCGAATCTCGTTTCGATACAGCGAGTTCTTGCCGGCATTGTTTGCATCGTGATAGACACGATTGGCCGCACCACCTTGAACGACGATGCCATCCGACTCCTCGCCGATCGCCGCATAGTGCTCGTTGGGATAGTCGACGCAGACGTACAAGTCGAGATCGCCGTCCAGATCGTAGTCCGCGGACGTCAAACTGGTGGTGTCGTCGTCGCTTGTCAAAACGTCGCGAACTTGGAAATGATCACCTTCATTCGAAGCGACAACAACCCCACCCATGATGGCCACGGCTAGATCTTGATCGCCGTCGTTGTCGAAATCCAAGAGCAGAGCACTTCGGGATCCAGCCAGATAGTCGACCTTCCAATCAGCCGACTCATCGCGCACCGTACCATCCGGCTGCTGGATATAGAGACGGTTCGGCAGATTCGCTTCCTGGCACAGATAGAGGTCATCAAGCCCGTCACCGTTGACGTCAGCCACAGCAATGCCAGGGTTTCCAAGCGGAGAAAAGTAGCGCGTATCCTGACAACGTTCAAGCCAGTGGTTCATCCCGTAGAGCAGCTGCGCTTGATAGCTCGCTTCCGAACCGAAAACGGCGCTAGTCAGGTCAGTAAATAAGGGACGCCCGGAATTACTTGTCGTTTGCTCGAAATCGACCAGTCGAGCGGACCTCAATCGCAGCTGTTGAGAATCAGGAACCATCTCCCATTGGGTAATCCACTTCGCGTGTTGCTCAAGAGATCGATCGGCGGTGTGTCCGCTGATCGCGACAAGCTGGTGCGTCTCCAACAGGTTCTCTGCCGAAAGCGTCGAGCGTACGATTTTGAACTCGTAACGGACGTTGTCGAAGTCAGACCAGACATCCGCCAGACCTCGCATCGTTTGAGCAAAGCCTTCAGTGCCAATCAGCCAGTCTTCGGCATCCGTCGAAGACGGTTGCCAACGTTCGACTCGAAACAGTTCGTCACGAAAAACTTCAACGGTCGCCACCGGTATCAGGCGAGCCCCGCGATAGGCTTGCGTCTGCCAGGCGGCAAGCGACTGAGCGCTCAACGTCGTAGAATCATCAAACAGGACACTGGCCAGTTCGACGAGCGTTTTCTTTGCGCGCTCGGCCCACACTTCAATCGTCCAACCATCACGGCTGGCGTCATCCACGTGTTCCCAGTCGGAGGTCGATGCGACGGGAACCTCAGACACCTCAGCAACGCGAGTCGCAGATCCTGGCGATTCGACGTGCGCTGGTGGCACGGATGGCCGGGGCGACGAGTCGTTGTCTATCGAATTTGACGCTGGCCGACCACAGCCAGCCACGAGGAGAAGGGCCAGCGCAACGGCGGAAGAGGATTGCCAGAACATTTAATCAGTATATTTGGGTTCGGTACACATGCTCTCGAAAATATTTGGTTGCCTGGTCTGTTTGCTGCGCTGTGCCTGTTCGGCACTCGGGCGCTCGAAAATACTTGTTTGCCTGGTTGGGTTTGCTGCGGCAAGCCAAACTTTTTCGGAAGCCTACGGGCTAAAACTTTCCCCAGCCGCTGTGCGAGGAGAGCCAACGTGACTGTCGGCACATGGCCGTGCTTAGTGATCAAGAAACGCGGACACGCAGCACAGTCATACCCATCGTTATCAGCAAGAGCCACGTCGCCGGCTCGGGTACGGCGGTCGCAGCTGACAGGCTCGTATTGCCCATGCCGAAGTTGCTTTGCCAATCGCTGAGCGAACCTACAGCCGTATCACGTTGCCATTCGAGAAAGTCCTGACCATCGACGAAACCACTGTCATTAAAGTCGCCTGGCAGGCCAACTATAGGAGGTGGAAGAACCGCATCGACTTCTGCTTGGGTGAACTCATCGAGCAAATCGTTGTCTGGGCTTTCGATGAACAAGATGCCATCGAGGACAGCGTAAGTTTCACGAGCACCAAGTTCGAAAGTCAAAACCTGCCCCACCTGAGCGGGCGTCACTTCATAAGTGGCTCTGAAGCCGAAATCATCGACCCATGTGTTGGTAGCATCATAATTGTTCATCATCGGCTTCTCGTACCAGACAAAGTTGCCGTCACGCAAGGGATTCGGGCTTGCGTCATTCGCGCTAAAATCGAGCACTCCATTACTCTTGATCCCCCAGTCGAGGATTTCATACCGACCATCGTGGATCGAGTCGCCAAGTTGCGTTACCCCCCAACCGAGCGGATCAAGCGCGAATCCAGGATCCGTCAGTTCTACGTCGTCGTTAAAGTCATAGTGCTCTTTTTCATAGCCGATCCAGTCAAGAGCCGAGTTCAAATTCCATGAAGGTGGTAAAAAGAACGAGTCTTCGTTTCCGTAGTTGGAGGGCACGAGGCCTGATTCGAACACCGAGAGGCGCGGAACGAACTGATAGGTCCCAGCCGTCATGAATTTCACTTCGTAAGTGGCCGAATCGTCATGACTGTACTGGCCGCCGGGTAGGTCCAACAGGGCTGTCCCAGATACATTGGAACTGGCAGGCAAGATGTTGTCTCCAAAATCTGAGACGATAGGGTTTTCCTTGCTGACTTCGATAAAGCCGTCGCCTATATCGTCGGTGTCATTAAAGGTAAGGTAGCTTTCAGCTTCTACATACAAGTAGTTTCTGCCGTTAAACACGTCAGTAGCTTTTTGCTCCGTCGCTGCTTGAGCCACATTGCTGTGCATCACCCATAGTGTGATGACGGCGCTAAAAGTTAAAAACCTAGTCATGTCTCATTCCCTCTCGTTAGATGCAGGTGTGAGTTGAAAAGCGGTGACGCGCAACTTGTGTACGGCCTGTAAACCGTGCTTTGCACCGGCGGATACCCAGCCGCACAGACTTCCAGCAACATGGATCCTTTACAGGAGTTAAGACTATATCAGCGTCGTCTTGATGTCAATCATTTTTATTCAATTTTGGATTTACCGGATGGATCAGCCTGGAACTCCTCCGGGCATGGATTGCCCACGATTGTAACCGCGGTCCCACACACGAATGGCACTTAGTTCTTCCTAACTCATTTCACCATCAGTCTTTTCTCTTCCTTTCTCGGTTTGGTGAGCAGATCGTATTTTCCATGCCTGCGTTTTATTTTCCGTGGTTCGAATCGGTCAGGTCGGTTGCCGACTCGATGGCTTGCGACGCAATCAAGTAGCTGTTGATAGAGATGCATACAGAGGTCACAGTCGTGTTGGCCGATCATGTCAATCGCAAGTTGAAAGCGTTCCAGTGTTTGAAGTGTGCCTTTGAAACTGACTGATCTCGGATCGATTTCGTGCTTGATTGCCGCTTGAGCCATGACCGTGCGAATAAGATTGTAGGCGAGGATATGTGTCCAGATTTCCTTGCGAACAAGTTCCGGCGTCTTGCAACGTAACATGTCCATTTGCATTACCGATTTCAAAGACCTTAGATCAAGTTCTACACTCCATCTCTGACGATAAAGTCCGGCCAGATCAATCACTGTAAACTTGTCAGGGTCTAGCAAAGTTGTTGCGATGACGATCTCTTTACAGCGAAATCCAGGCTGCTCGATTTTGAAGCGACATTCGCGAATCGTCAGGAACTCTGGAAGTGTGTTGTAAGTCTTCTTATCAATCGCATCAGGCCTTTTAGTTTTGGGCCACTCAACAATGTGATCGTCAATACTGATAATTTTTCCACGTCCAAAGTCGGCGCTACGGTTCGAACTGTTCAAGTGGCACAAGTAGTCGCCTCCGCGCTGCTTGAGCATTGCTATTTCCGTCCAAGTACACATTAGGCTATCGGCAAGCCGAATATCTCCTTGGCGAAAGTTATCCCACATGGTGCGTAACAAGCCCAACTCGCTTTGTCCTTTTCCGGCATAGCGGCAGATCCCCAAATCCACCACAGCGCCACAGGAAAGTGAAAACAACGCAGCGATTCTCGCTATCGGGAATCCTAAGCCCGGCTTCTGCGCCACATTCTGCGGATAATCGGCTTGGTTCTCTGGAGTATCGGGCATCAAAACGGTCGAGCCATCGAAGACAAGTACGCGGCGATCTTTCCAAAGCCAATCCGAACTTGCGCCTGCGTCTAA
>JBDOMT010000027.1:0-11796 GCA_039831705.1 Pirellulales bacterium
ATTGTAAATGCCATCCATGAAATGAGGTTCTGAAATCATAAAATACTCATTTCACTGCGCAAATCCTGTGCCAAACTGGCCAAAACTTACGTATAATCGACAGGGTTAAAACCCAAGGCTATCGCATACCGTCGCTCCGCGACTCAGGTTTGATTTACCGCTGACATCTTGTTGCAACCGCAGAGCGGTGACATGTGATAGTCTGGGGACTTTAGTCCTAGGGATTCAGGCACACAACGTTGGAATCGCGAAGCGACGGCATGTGTGCCTCACCCAAAAAAAGAGCTACACCGAGTTGGCTTTTGTGCTGCAGATCTACCTTCAGCTCCAAGCTGGGCCGCCAAATAGAAACTGAGCATTGCTCACTCAGACTATCCCTCTCTGCCCAAACTGAGACCCTTGGGCAATGCCTCGCCAAACAGGCGGTCTTGTTCTTCGCTTGCCAGTTGGCCGCCGTCACGGACCAACTCCACCAGGTGCTTCGCAGCGTCACCGTGGGTAAGCCATTGGACTACTTCGTGACGCTGTTTTTCACTGATGTCTCGATGGCGATCTTCTGTGCGCCGCGCCAACTGCATCACGGCCAAGGAACTCTCCTTCTCATCCCAGAGAAGTAAGGCATCGATCCAGGCGCTGGCAACTTCACTCGGCACTACCGTATTGAGTGGGCCGTGCAAAGGAATCCGTTGTCCCAAACGTCCCAAGGTCCAGATCATGGGACGACGGACTTTTTCGTATTTGCGTTTGGGAAGCAAATCGCAGAGCCACTGCCCCAGTTGAACTTTCATGGACAGATCCAACAGTTCTAGCGACCCCAACAGTCGCCACGCTTCACTCGATTGGTGCATGGGAACAGACGCGTTACTCCGTTTACCCGTCGTCAAACTGGCGTGGGCGGCTCGTACTGAGGCAAACAAAGGTTCTGCCAGCGCAATTTGCTGACCGGGAGTAAGGCCTCCTGCAATCCGCCGCCACAAGACCCATGATTCGGCATGACTGGCGGGAAAGATCAGTTTGTCACGAACGGCGCGCCATGTTTCCGCCACCCGCCAATCATCTACGGCTAAACCGTAACCGGGTCTGAGAGCGTATCCCAGCAAATTGAGCCAACGTCCTTCGTGCGCTGCACTGCGGCGACGACCTGGTTCCAGCTGGAGCAGTTGCTCCCAGATCCTTCGCAACAGTGAAGATGGCCATTCGGTACGCGGCATCTCTAAGTCCGTGGCAAGTTGCTTCATCAACTTACTCGGTTTTTCAGTCCCCCCTTTGGAGAAAACACTGGCCAATATTTGCTCACATTGCTCCCAGGTTGCCTCGTCAAGAAATCCCTCCTGCTCCCCCGCTCCACCATGTGCGAGCTTGTCGGTTTGGGTGCTCGAACGAATGTCAAACTGCAAACGCCAGCGACGATCACTAGCGCAAGCCTGACACCACATCTCCATGGTCCCAATTTCACTCAAGCTGGCATGCAGAATCACCGGCACAACTGATTGGATACGGCGCCGGTTCGCATGCAGCACCGTTCGAATAGGAGGCAAAGAAATGAACTGATCTGCGCTAACTGGCACGATCTGGCCCGGTCGATCAGTGAGCCGGGTGCTAGAAACATAAAGGTCGAATTCCACCGGTTGAGATAGAGTCAAATCGAAAGGTTGCTTATCCAGATCGATCTGTTGCCCTGGCTGCGCGTCGCCCGGTACCAGACAAACGGCCGAATCGACACTCTGGGCAACAGCCTCTTGGTCACCACTCGTACCTGCCACACCGATGTAGTAGCTGCGAGCCAAGTTGGCAGCAATACGCACTCCCTCACCCCGTCGGACCATGCCATAATAGGCTGCCCCGCGGGCCACGGCCAAGTCGAGTCGTTCGTTTTTTAGTATCAGCGGACTCCAACTATTTTCTGCATCCGAAAACCAACCGGACAACACACTCAACAAGCGATCTTGCAATACGGGTGAGGCAAAGAAACCACCATTGAAAAGCACCACATCGGGCCGTACCGCATGCGAAAAGTGCGAGGTGGTTGAAGTCGACTTGGCTGGATGACTCGCGACCCGCTCGAGGAGTTCTCCATGTGCGGATAAAAAGGCCGCCAGATGACGCGTAATGGCAGGGTCTTCGGCATAGGGTAAACCAAATTGACGAAAACCGGTTCCACCAGAATTTGGCTGATCGCCCAGCGCAACCGGTGGTAAAAATCCTTCTAACAGCAGCCTCTCGACTTCCCCGCGCGATACCTCTACCTGCAAGCCGCTACCCACCAATCGAGCCCCTTCTCCTGGCAGATGGACCGTCATCCGTTCAGGAGAATCGCTAGTGTCTCCCAACAGTGTCTCTTTCACGCGTCGGCAACTGCGAACCAACCTATCCCACTGACGAGTTGATAATTTGCCAGTTCCTGAGTCATCCTCGGAACACTCCGTAAAACGACTCTCCAGATGATGGGCCAATGCCAGATCGAGGTTGTCGCCTCCCAAAATCAAATGGTCGCCAACTGCCACTCGATGAAACCGGATGGTTCTCTCAGTGACACTCTGGGAATCGATATCATTCCCGCCCTGGGACGTTTCAGAACCCGGTACTTCGACTGGACCTGCTTCAACAGGACGCGCTTGAATCAATGTCAGATCCGAAGTACCACCACCAATGTCACATACCAAAATCGTTTGCCCAGCATGAACCAGTTGGTGCCAATCTTCGGCATGCTCATGTACCCATGAATAAAAGGCCGCTTGCGGCTCCTCGATCAGCACGACTCGAGGTAATTGCGCTTCGGCAGCAGCCGCAACGGTTAATTCGCGGGCAACCTCATCAAACGATGCCGGCAAGGTCAGAATAATCTCCTGCTCAGCCAGAGGCGAATCGGGAAATTGATGATCCCACGCAGCGCGCAAATGCGCCAGAGTGCGACTGCTGGCCGTCGCCGGTGAAAGCCGCTCAAGATCGGTCGCACCTTGCCAGGGCAATAGATCGGCCGTGCGATCGACGCCCGAATGGCACAGCCATGACTTGGCGGAGCTAATCAACCGATCGGGAACTCGGGCACCCTCATCACGGGCCATCACTCCGACCGCACAATGGACCTTTTGTTCGGACCAGGGGAGTTGCAAAGCACTTGGTTCCAGGCTACCTGGGGCTGGTTCGAAATGAAAGGAGGGGAGTGTCTCGCGTGCTTCTACCTGACCGGCATCCACCAACTGCGGGATCGACAGCGTTTCAATCCGCCAGTCTGCCTGCCTGGTATCGACATAGCAAACGGCTGAGTTGGTCGTCCCCAAGTCGATGCCAACCACATAACGACTCGGTACATTCTGGTCGCCTGGATCATTTATGGTGGAACCGCTCATTTAGAAACTCTTTTTGAAAAGAAGAATTACCACCGTGACAATAGGATTCGGAGATTACCGTAATAAAGGTCAATTTTCTGGCAAGTAGAATTCGTCATACACTTGTCTGCAAATACTCCGCACTGCAAACATTCAACTTTTTCGTATTTTTCGTGAATTATTTTAACGCAGAGGCGCAGAGGACGCGGAGGAGCGCAAAGTTGATTTAATTACCTTTCTCTGCGGTTCTCAGCGATCTCTGCACCACTGCGTTAATTTTTCTTTTCGGTAGTGATATTTCCTGATTGTTTTCTGTTGGAGTCGCTACTCTCGCCATTCTTCACGCACGTCGAATTCTAGCTTCCACTGTTCGTCGGTTTGGGTACTGAGACACCACAATTCAAATTGTCCCAATTCAGTAATCCGTGTCTGGAAACGGACTGGCACATAAGGTTCTTCAATCTGCTGGGCTGCTGGGAGGGTTGCGACCAGAGGAGCCGTTTCTACTAATTCGCCCTCATTCCAATGATCCAGCCAATCGCCGGGTCGATCGTCTTGACGAACCGCGGAACTGAAAAAACGAAACTCTGCCTGCTCTCCATGAGCCAGACCCAAGGGATCGGCAGGGACATCGAGCGATGTCCCTTCTTCCATACCAAAGGGAACTACGCAAAGAGCTCGCAGTGGACGAGCCATGCCTGGGATGGCGAGCCCGGCGGATTCGATCCCTAAATAATACGAACGGGCTACGCCGCCGCGAATTCGGATACCACGATTCGTCTTGGTCCAAGCATAATAGGCTGCGCCCCGAGCCACTGCATGATCCAAGTCGGGGGAACCGGTCAGCATTTGCAGAGGTTGATCGCCCCAACCGCCGAGTACTTCCAGCAACCGTTCACGCATTGCACCCGCTTTGAAGACACCCCCATTGAGCAACAGGTGGGTTGGACAAGCAAAAGGTTCTTCCGATGGGCTAACTTCTGCTCTTTCTTCGCTGCCTGCTGGGTGACCGCTGGCTGACTGGTCCCTTAGAAACGCAGCCACATGACGGGTAACCGCCGAATCGGATTCGAAAGGTAAACCGATCTCTTGAAATCCGGAACGGGGCGCTTTTTTCGGTCGATCGTCGACCGTGCAGGCCGGGAAAAATCCATCGACCAACCAACGAGCCACCAATTGCCGATCGACCTGCACCGAAACAGTGCCACCGATCAGTTTGCTGCCTCGCCCCAAAACCGAAATGGAATGAGTCTCGGGCCCTTCGTCCGCGAGCAAAGTTTCTTTCGCCTCACGACATGCATGCCATAATGCGACCGATTGCCAAGGGTTAAGTTTGACTCCCTGCTCGGCGAACAATCCAGCCACTCGATGCGCCAGTGCCAGATCCATATTATCTCCACCGACCAGCAAATGATTGCCAACCGCATCGCGCTCAAGCACTAACTCTCCATCCTGTTCGCAGACACTGATGAGCGTCAGGTCGGTGGTTCCACCACCCACATCGCAAACCAGCAATCGATCTCCCAACGACAAGCTCTCCCGCCAGAGGTCGCCCAAATCGGCCAGCCAACAATACAAGGCCGCCTGCGGCTCTTCGAGCAGGATCAGATCATCAGGCAAGCCAGCGGCAAGTGCCGCTTCGCGGGTCAATTCACGGGCCACCGTATCGAACGATGCGGGTACCGTCAGCACCACTTGCTGCGCGTCGAGAGGCGCATCAGGAAATGCAGCCTGCCATGCCGCACCCAAATGCTCCAGGTAATGCTGGATGGCTGTCAGCGGCGAAATTTTCGAAACTGCTTGCGGTGCATTCCAAGGTAATATCGGCTTACGCGGGTCGGCACGCCGGTAGCACAACCACGACTTGGCCGCACTGACGCTCTGCTGCGGTGCCTGGGAAGCCTGGTCACGTGCAAAGTGACCTACGGAAAAAGTGCGATCTGCCGTCCAGGGCAAATCAAGGCTGCCTGTTACCGAGGAATCGCCAGTTACTGGGGAATTGGAGGGCGGATCAGTCTCGGACGTCCCAGCCAAATAAACATACGAGGGGAGTTCGTCGCGTGACTCCACGGCATGACGATCTACAATCTGTGGGACAGGCAGCAATTGAAGTCGGGGCGCAACCTCCTCAAGTGGAGCGTAGGCCAGTACACAATGTGTGGTCCCCAGGTCGATGCCCAGAACGTATTTCAATCTCAAATCTCTCAACTCTTTTCCAATTCCGCCGGCACCACGAGCAAGGCCAAATCTTCCGAGCCGGACCACATGGGCAAATGACACTGTCGTGCTTCCCAGCCGTGATGGACCAAGGATCCCTGGTTGCTCAATCCAGTAGAGTCGGCACCAGTCATCCGGTAACGACCGGTAGATTGGTCCACTCCGATTTCTATTGGGGTTCCTTCGGGCTGATCCACAACCGGATGCAAATCAAAAAAACGATCGAGTACCGTCCGACAATCTCGTAGTACATCGCGGGCAGCAGCGCCGACTTGGGCATCGGAATACTCAGTCAGCGATTCCTGAACTAGATCGACAAACCGGGCTTCTCGTTGCAGTGTGGCTAACAGGGTGATCGCCTCACTTCGGGACGGCTTAGAAGCCTGAACCGGCGGCATTGCAGGCCCCGTCGAAAGCCTGTTTGAGGTCGATGGTTTATCTGTGTCCACCCGTTCGGGAGTCGCAACTTTTTCCTGTGGCTTCGATTGGCCCTTTTCCTGCATTCCTGTGTACGCTCCAAATGCTTGACCTGCCATGGCTGCCAGCACCGCAACCACCAGCCCACCTGATATCAGAGCCGTATCAGAGGCTCCTACACCTGACAATACATAGCTCCCCCAGATCAAAGCGCCCACCAAGCCAGCTAAAAACAAGCGTATCATACTATTGCCCACCGGTTGAACCCGTACTGTCGGCTGTTTGTTCCTGCACTAGTTCTTGCAGTGACTGCAAATGCCCTTTGGCCATTCCAAGTGTCTCCTCCGCTAACGATTTGGCTGCCGGCGACAATTGCAATTGGTGCGACAGTTGTCCGACCAACTCGATATCTTGCTGCTGGTAAACCATGGCCCGATGAATTAGAAAATCAATATCTAAATCATGCAAGTCAGTATACTCCATGGGAAATTCGCCCGTTCGGGCCAATTCCTTCTGATCCATTACCATCTGCGAAATGCGATCCGCCATGCTGTTCTGATCCGTGACCATCGTCTCCAACACCTCCATCACTTGCTTACGACCAAGTGGCACATAAGGTTGCGAAAACTTGAGATATTGCAGGAACGATCGCGAAACAATTCCCAGCAATCGGTTAAGCAAGTGGATGGTTGATGGCTGGCTCATGTTGTATGTGAGTAAAAGAGGCTGAGCCGTAGGCGCTACGGCTTGTTAATTTAATCAACCGCAGGGCGTTAGCCCCCGGTTCTGACCTCAAACACGTCACAAAACCGGGGCTAACGCCCAACGACTTATGTGATCGTCACCTTTGAGCATTAAATCAACAAACCGACTAGCCTCGTGCTACGGGGATATAAAATTTATGTAAACTGGCAATAGGGTTAAGTAAATAGCTGCGCGGTAGCCCCCTAAGTAAATAGCTGCGCGGTAGCCAAGTAGGCCCAATCGACCAGCCAGGATGGCAATATACCGAACAGGAGTACAGGAAACGAAACCAACAGCGTGTAGCTCACTGGCAGAAAGCCAAGGGACACCGGGCCGCGAGTGTCAGGCTCGGGATCGATGCAAATGGTTTTCGCCACTCGCAGGTAGTAAACCAGTGAAATGGCCGTATTTATTCCAGCAACCACTAACAGAAACATCATCAGTGGACCACCAGCTTCAAACAGGGCTTGAAAGATACGAAACTTGCCAATAAATCCGGCCATTGGCGGCAGGCCAACCAGAGAAAACAAAATGAGCACCATCGCAACGCTCATCAGTGGACAGTTGCGTATCAAACCAGCATAGTCCTTGATTTCTTCACTCCCCATAGCGTTGCGCATGAAAGCAACAAACGAGAACGCTCCAAGGTTCATGAAGAAATAGATGCTCGCATACAACAGCAACGACTGTACTGCCACGCGCATCTGCAGAGGATCTCGTCCCACTAAGGAAATGGTTGCGGCAACTGCCATCATCATGTAACCGGCATGGGCAATGGTCGAATAGGCCAACATCCGTTTGATATTCCGTTGCCCATAGGCGGCTAGATTACCAAAGGTACAAGTCACGGCTGCAATCATTCCCACCAAAAGAACAATAAAATGACGCACCGGCATAAGCGGATCTTTTGGCGAAGCATTGTCAAACGAATCTTTTTGCGTTGCCGCGCTTAAAGATACTTCCTTTACAGATACGCGTCCTCGCGACAACTCAAAAAGTTCGGCTTGACCAGATTCAAGTGCGGATTGCTTTGATGTTGTCAATGAAGAGGCTGGTTCATGGTAGGTTCCCAGTCCCAAACCGATCCGCAACAGCAGGACCATTGCGGCTGCCTTGGAGGCTACGGAAAGGAATGCGCCAACCTCTGCTGAGGCTCCTTCAAATACGTCAGGACACCAAAAATGAAAAGGGACCGCTGACAGTTTAAATGCAAGGCCTACCCCTAACATCAATCCGCCCAGAGCTAAAACCATGAGCACCAAGGGGGAATGAACTTGTAGGCTTTCGTCTGCTTGGGCTTCGTTTTGAGCAGACGTCTCGGAGTGGCCAGAGACAGATGATCCAGAGACAGACGATTCAGCCGAATCTCCCTTTCCCTCTCCTGCAGCCCCCATTCCTTCTGTAACAGACTCTGTTTGCATCATGGCACCCAGGTCCATTGCCGCCAAACGTTGGGCCATCGTTGGCAAATAGGCCGATCCCAATATGCCAGACAGCAAGCTTATACCATAGAGCATGACCCCAGCGGTCCCCGCCCCATAAATGGCATACTTGAGTGCGGCTTCACTGCTGCGTCGTCGCCCCTGAACGATGCCGGCCAGGACATAGGAGGGCACGCTGGCCATTTCAATACCTAAAAACACTATGATCAGGTGATTGGCTGAAGCCATGATGCACATCCCGAGTGTTGCTCCAAACACAAGGGTGTAATAATCCTGACCTTCGCGTTTATCAGCGATGCCAGTGAGTCGCGACAAAATGACAAATAACACCAAAAACGCCAGCAAGAATATCCGGGTATACAGATAAAGTGAATCATAAACCAGCATACCGGTAAACAATTCACATGGTTCCATCTGAGCCCATGTGTTCATGCCATCATTGGGCAAAGCACTCCATAACGCCACCACCGCCCCGGTAAGGGCCATTAAGAAGGGAGGAATTTTTTCGCTAAGCCGGACAATGCGCATCAACAGCATGCCCACCATTGAGGCACAAAGGATCAACTCTGGACCATACCGTGGCAGACTCGTCTCGAGCGTGTCGGTAACCAGCGAGTCAATTAGGAATTGCAAATTCACCGTGTAGTTCTCAAACAAATTTCGTGGCGGATTGGATCATTCAATATCAACTACTCTTTTACTGAGAACGCTTTAGCGCAGCTATCTGTTCTTCAATATCAACAATCGGTTTGGCCGGGGGATGGTCATGGTCGTACTGACGGGTCCAATCAGCCAACTGCTCAATCTGCTGATCGACTGAAGGCTGCATGTAATCTAAAAGGGCCTTTGGATAGACACCAAAAACAATCGCCATCACCATCAAGGGTGCGGCTATGAATAATTCTCGCATCGTGATAGGTGTCAGCGCTTCGCCATGAGGCCCCTTATATTCGGCGCCCAGGTAAACACGTTGAATGGCCCACAAGATGTAAGCCGCCGTCAGAATAACGACTGCCGCAGAAATTACCGCCAATACGTGGCTGTACTCCCAAACCGATAGAACCACCAACACCTCGCCGATAAAGCCGCACAAACCGGGCAGTCCCAAACCGGCAAAGAAAATACCCACCGCCAGACCACTATAAACGGGCATCTTGGCAAAGAGCCCGCCAAATTGATCCAAGTCTCGGTGATGGACCCGTTCATAAATCACACCCACCATGAAGAACATGCCGGCCGAACTAATTCCATGAGCCATCATCTGGTACATTGCCCCATTGGCACCCATTTTCCAATAGTCCGGGTTGTAGCCAGTCCCTGCCATGGCACTCCAAACGCCCAATCCCAACACGACATACCCCATGTGGCTCACCGAGCTGTAGGCAACCATCCGTTTGAAATCTTTCTGAGCCAGGGCGGCGAACGCTCCGTAAACCATACTCACCACCCCAATCAGACAAACCAAATAGGCCAACTCATAGCCGGCTGCCGGGCAGATGGGATAGCAAATCCGAATGATTCCGTAACCGCCCATTTTTAATAACACGCCGGCCAAGATCATAGACACAGGAGTTGGGGCTTGGACATGCGCATCGGGCAACCAGGTATGCAGCGGAACACTGGGGACCTTGATTACAAATCCGATAAACAGGAGCACAAAAGCCCACCAACTCAAACTCTTACCCAGCCAGACTTCACCATCGAACAGAGTCGTGTGCTGGCCCATTTGCTGCAAAGCCAGGATGTTGAACGTGTGTTGTTTGTGCAGTGGCTCTGCTTTTAGATCAGGAGTATCGGCACGCCATTGAACCGCAGCCTCGGGGCTCTCCACCACATGAGCAGTCACCAACTGGGAATCGTCTAGCGCACGCAAATCGCTACTAAAATAGAGCATCAAGATAGCGATCAGCATCAGCACACTGCCAAACAGTGTATAGAGGAAGAACTTGATGGCTGCGTACTCCCTTCGCTCGCCGCCCCAAACACCAATGAGAAAATACATCGGCAACAACATGACTTCCCAAAAAACATAAAACAGGAAAAAATCGAGCGACATAAAAACACCCAACATCCCAGTTTCCAACAACAAAAACAAAATACAGTACGCCTTCACATGTTTTTGAATCGACCAACTAGCCCCCATTGCCAACATGCTGATAAAAGCTGTCAACACGACCAATGGAAAGCTAATTCCATCCAACCCCATAAAGTAGTGAATGCCAAAAGATGGAATCCAGTCGTAAGCAAATATATTTTGCATAGCGGCCTGGCCTTTCTCGAAATCGAGACCGAACCAATCGCGCAACATTCCCAACGTAAGCAACAACACCACAATCGTCACACCTAATGTGGTGAATTTGATTGCATCGTCTTTGCCCTTGGGAAAAAAGGCCAACGCCAACGCCGCTAGGACCGGCAAAAAAACGATCAGGCTGAGATAAGCTACAGGCTGATTAAAACTACCCATGATGGTGCCGTTGTTCTTGTGTTCTATTGGGACTGTTGATTGTTATGAATTTAAAACGCAGGTTTTGAGGTTAGCCGGAAAGCATAAATTCATGCATATATGTAATCACTACGAATAACAGGACCGTACTAACCACGATGAGCATGACATAATGGCGCAAATTTCCTGTTTGCAATTTCTTTAAGGAGACACCTAAATCCCAGGTACCTCGGGCAAATGTGTTGATCGATCCGTCCACGACGGTCCGATCCAACAACATGTAGACGACTCTTGAAATGGCCCGACATAGGGCAGCCAAACCGTGTAAAATCGCATCGATCACCCCCAAGTCGAAACGCGCAATCCCGCGAGAGAGAAACATTACCGGCTTGATCAGTAGGTAGTCGTAGAGTTCGTCGAACCACCACTTTTTCCACAGGAAGCTGTGTAATGGCTTGAACGTTTGCTTGAGTTCATCCGCATCCAGAAGTCGCCAGAGATAAATAATCGTTGCTAGAAGCAGACCCCCGGCAGCAGTGAAGAACGCCGCCAAGCCGGCCTCAAATACAATCTCTGGTGCATGACTTAGGTGTTCTGCAGGAATGGTCAACCCACTCAACAGTTCTCCATGAGTTGTCGCCTCCGTGCCGACCGGTCGGGCTTGTTCCAACAAGTTCCTCACACTCAAATTCATAAAGGGAAGACTCCATCCCAAACCAACCGCAAACACGGCTAGTATTAACAGGGGTAGAGTCATCGAACGAGGCGATTCATGTGCGTGATCGTATCGATGCTGATTTCTCGGTTTGCCGGCAAAGGTCATGTACCACATGCGGAACATGTAGAACGCAGTTATAAATGCTGCCGCAACCGGAGCTATTTTCAAAAAGACATGTTTTGGGTTGTGCGCACCAAAGCTCCAAGCCTGTTCGATAATGGCATCTTTGGAATAAAAACCACTAAAACCTATACCGGAGAGAGGGATGCCGGCACCAATGATCGCTAAACAACCTGCCAGCATCGTATAGGCGGTGATTGGCATTTTCTTACGCAACCCGCCCATCTCGGTCATCTCGTTGGAATGCACTGCGTGGATCACTGACCCAGATCCCATGAACAACAGGCCTTTAAAAAAAGCGTGCGTCAACAAATGGAACATACCAGCCAACCAACCGCCCAATCCCAAGGAGAGCATCATGTA
>JBDOMT010000163.1:0-2663 GCA_039831705.1 Pirellulales bacterium
AAATGGCGGTCGCTGGCGCCCCAACCGATCGTCCTGCCGAAGTACCGTTGCCTGCACGGATCAGCCTCGAATCGACTTGTCGGACCGAATCGATCACTGCCGTCAGTGCGATTGCGGCCAGTCCCTCGGCGCCGTTGATAGCCGTGGTCAGTTCTAAACAAGTTTTGCTCTATCACAGTCAGACTTTGCAGTTGGTGGCAGTACTCCCATTCCCGGAGGGGGATACCAATGTACTCAAATTCAGTCGCAATGGCAGCCTGCTCCTGGCCGGTGGAGGTCGAAGCGCGGCAACCGGGCGGGTAGTCGTTTGGAATGTTAAAACGGGCCAGCGCGTATTTGAAATTGGAGACGAATTGGATGCTGTTCTGGCAGCCGATATTAGTGCCGACCAGACGCAAATTGCTTTGGGCGGACCCCAGCGGGTGGTGCGTGTATATTCCACCGAAACCGGCGAGCTTATTCGTGAAATGCGCAAACATACCGATTGGATTCGATCCATTTCATTCAGCCCGGACAATGTCCTCCTGGCGACGGCGGATCGCAATGGCGGACTTCTGGTCTGGGAAGCGTATACGGGCCGTGAATACGGAGTCTTAAAGGGACACCGTGGGGCCGTGACCGGTTTGTCCTGGCGTATCGATTCAAACATTTTGGCCTCGGCGGCTGAGGATGGGACGATTCGTCTTTGGGAAATGGAACAGATTCGACAGGTCAAGAGTTTTAAGTCCCATGACGGTGGGGTGTCTGGGGTCGAATTTACCCGTGATGGGAATCTTGTCTCGTGTGGGCGCGATCGTCTGGCAAAACTATGGGATCAAAATGGTAAGCAAATTCGCGCTTTTGATCCTTTTTCTGATCTGGCTTTGGAAGTGACGTATTGCAACGAAACGAACCGTGTTGTCGCCGGTGATTGGACCGGTGCCGTTCGTGTTTTTGCCGCAAAAGATGGTGTTCTAGCCGGTATGTTGAATACCAACCCACCCCATCTTGCCGACCGGCTTACCGCAGTAACGAGCTTGCTGTCCAACAAAAAGGCAACCCAAAAGACGCTGACCGATACGGCACAAGCTAGCCGTACTCAGGCCGATCAGGCACGGGCCCATCTGACCTCAGCTGAAACGATGGTACAGGCTACCCAGAAACAATTTGATACGGCTACCACCGCGACCCAAGAGTTTCAGGAGAAGTTGGCTCAAAGTGCCGCAATCCGTGAAGCTGCAGCGATAACGACTTTGGGACTGGAAAAGGCAATACCGCTGCTCACCGAAGTGGCGGAAAAAGCTGGGCAAGCTGCACAGGAGCTGGCGGAAGACAGTGAGTTTGTGCAAGCAGCGACCGCCCTCAGGGCCATCGTCGACCGCCGCGTTGTGGAGCTGGAATCTCAGCGTAATACTGTTCAGAAAAGCTCACAGGCCGCAGAACAGTTTCAACAGCAGCTTACAGCGACGCAGACACAGCTTGCCGATTCCACTCAAAAGCTACAACAACTTCGCCAGCAAGTAGAAAAACTTTCTCCGCTTGCGAAGGTGACAGAAGAAAAGGCCCTACAGGCAAAAGAGGCTGCGAATACGGCCAGTCAAGAAGTTGATGCTGCCCAGCAGCAAGTGAATCGGTGGAACGATGAAATTGCGTTTACCAGGCAAATGGGTGAGCTTATGGAGAAGCGGAAGATGGCTCGCACAGAACTGGCCGTGCGCCAGTCCGAGTATGACCAGCTCATTGCCACAGCGGGTGTAGTACAGGCAGATGCCGATAAGTTGCATGCCAACTTGGCTGCAGCGGAAGGAGTCATGGCCACTGCAAAAAAACAGCTTGAAACAGCCAATGGAGTACTTGGTGAGAGCAAGCGTCTGCAGGTGGAAGCAACTTCGACCCACCAGACGGCAGCCGAGAAAGCGACTTCGCTGGAAACGTTGTTGCATCTGGTACAGGCAGCTTCGATCAAAACCGACGAGGCGGTGGCCAAGTCTTCCGGCAGCAACGGTTTGGCCGAGGCGGCGGCCAAATTGAAAACGGAGCTAGAGAGCCTGTCCAAGGAACTGGAAGGGGCACATCGACAAACCAAAGACTCGGTGGGCAAGTTGGAGCAATCGAAAAGCCAGGTCGCCGCAACAGAAAAACAAGTGGCGGCAGCAACGGTCTCTCTGCAAGGGGCCCAGCAAAACGTAAAAAATATTACACCGACCGTTGCAGTGGCAGATAAAAAATCGGCGGCAGCAAAACAGGCGGCCGATCACGGAGTGCCGGCGGTAGGCGCCGCGCAAGCAGCCCTCGATCGGGTCAACGATGAAATAGCCGCAGCCCAAGGCATCCACCTCCCCAAGCCCGATCAGGAAGCAAATTCGACGCGATTACCCGAAATGCTTTCAGCGCTCAATCAGTGACATGCAGCCAGCATTCCGCATTACAATCAGATCTTCGCATGAGATAAAAAAATCTCGCAAAGATGCCAAGATCGCCAAGGAATTTCCTGCATGCGAGAACGTTATTGTCACACTTCTGGAATATAAAACCCCTCGCCTTCAGGGCTAGTTGATTTAATCAGCCGCAGGGCGTTAGCCCCCGGTTCTGACCTCAGAACACGCCACAAAACCGGGGGCTAACGCCCGGCGGCTGATGTGATCGTCACCTTTGAGCATTAAATCAACAGCCCGTTCAGGCGG
>JBDOMT010000121.1:0-2645 GCA_039831705.1 Pirellulales bacterium
CCGTCGCCGAGCAGACTTCTTCTTGCCCACGCTCACTCGGCTATTATTGCTGACAGTAATGTACAGGAAATCTCGCTGCAAGATACCGTCCCATTTGCGACTTTTAGCAGGAGTGTTATTTTTATCATCTAACAGCCCCGCAGTCACCAAAGGAGCCAGCTTTTCGATATCGACCCGGTTCGCGGCGATGTAATCGGTTGCGTGACGATCCTGCTGGATGACTGGGGAGGACGGACAGATCAAGATGCCTCCCAAGTCTTGCTCGGTAAATCGTTCGTTGTCTGGATTGGCTTTGTTATTCCAGTCCCAGGCGAGATCAATCTGCTCTAACGTATTGCCTTGTTCAAAATGCGGTAACAAAAGAGTGACGCCGTTGTGGGTTGCCAGTGCCGGTTTTTCACCGGTCGGCCAGCGTTTGTTTCGATCTTGGGAGGCTGGAGAAAAATAGTCATTGCCCGATTCAAAGTTCAACGCTGCCAGGGTGAGATTCTTCAGGTTGTTCTGGCACTTGGTCCGTCGCGCCGATTCACGCGCCGCCTGTAGCGCCGGCAGCAGCAAAGCCACAAGAATTCCAATAATCGAGATCACTACCAGCAACTCAACAAGATTGAAGCCGGCCCGCCAAGGACGTTTTGTAGTTGGGTTCATTGTGGTCGATCTTTTGCTGCATGACACTAAAGGTTTTATATCGAATTTGAGGCAGCCTCTGTCAACAACTCTCAACTCTTTCTAATATTGAAAATGCTTGATGCGTTCGCCTTTTTCCTCTAGTAGTGTAAGCGATTCGATTCCAATCGACAGGTGAGCCTCGGACCAGTCATGAGTGACTTGAGCATCACTTTCGCTGGTTTTCACTCCTTCGGGAGTCATAGGAAGATCGGAGACTAGCAGTAAGGCTCCCCGGGCGATCTGATTTTTATGCCCCACCACAAAGACCGTGGCGGTTTCCATGTCGATGGCGATGGGCGTGTAGGCACTTAGTTGCGTTTTGAAATGCTCGTCGTGCTCCCAAACACGCCGGTTAGTCGTATACACTACACCGGATCGATATTCTAAGCCTCGTTCGACCAACATTTGCGAAACAAATTTATGTAGTTTAAAGGAAGGCAAGGCGGGCACTTCGGGCGGTAGGTAGTCGTTGGAAGTTCCCTCGCCACGCACAGCACCGATGGGTAGTATAAAGTGACCAATTTCGCTTGAACGTTTTAAACCACCACATTTGCCCAAAAACAGGACTGCTTTAGGTTGATAAGCAGTCAGTAAATCCATCACTGTGGCCGCATTGGGCGAACCAATACCGAAATTAATGATGGAGAGTCCCGCATCGTTGGTGGCTGACTGCATGGGACGGTCTTCACCATAGATGGCGCATCCAAATTTCTCTGCAAACTGGTTGATGTAGGTGCGGAAGTTGGTTAGCAATACGTAATTGCCAAACAGTTTCAGGGGCATGCCCGTGTAGCGGGGCAACCAGTCTTTCGCTAACTCGTATTTGGTAACCATTGGATTAGAGCGGAATGTGGAATGTGGAATGTGCTACTGTAGCGTTTAATACACGTGAAGGCTAATAGACTCTCTTCTCTGGGTTTGCTTGCCATTGGGTGAATAGTTGTTGGCATTCTTCGGTGAGCGTATGGCCTACCAGATTTACCTTGCTGCGGCCGATGCGTAGTAGCTCGGCCGCGGGAAGTTGCAACTCGTTGAAACCCGACTTGTCGGCATCGGCAATGGTGGCCCCGTAGTACACGGTGTCAACACGAGCCCAGTGGAGGGCTGCCATACACATGGGGCATGGTTCACAGGTGGTGGCTACGATTGCATTGGTGAGAAAAATGTCTCCCAGATTCTGGCAGGCTTCACGAATTGCGTTAACTTCGGCGTGGGCAGTGATATCGACCGTTTGGGTAACGGTGTTGTGGGTTTGGGCAATGACACGATCGCCTAGCGAGATTGCGCAACCAAATGGACTCTGTCCATCCGCCATACCTTTGCGGCAGGCTTCAATGGCCAACTGCATCAAATCGGTCGGTGTAATCATAGGGCCTTTCAAGCAAGTGGATGGCAAGCAAGTGGTTGGGGTCGCTGTTCGCGCCTCCAGCGTACCAAAATTGGTCAAGTCATGCCTAGAATTGACGAACCGAAAATTTTTGTTAAGATAGACCGATACCGGAGCGAGAATCAGGGGTTCTATGTTCTAGGTTCTTAAATGTTTGATTGGTCAGTATGGTTAATTCTACGAGTTAATTACTACGGGGCGGTCGATTCTGTGGGCCATAGATGCTTTCAGTGAGCGAGTAGATTCGTTTTCTTGAGGCATCACATGCTGGGGGGCATGACGCATGCTGGGGTGCATGACGCATGCTGGGGTGCATGACGGGCTTGGAGTAAGTTTCCAAGTTAGGGCCAAGCCGGGGGCGGCTGTTTTTAGCTGTATTTACAGCATTACTATTATGAAGGTCGCAACTTTTCGTATGCGTGAAATTGCTTGAAGGAGTAATTCTCACGTACTTCCATTGTTACTGCGCTATTGATGTGCGCCGCCGCGAAAAAATCGTTTCGACGCAAGCGCCGGGGGTGCGCGCCGGCTGTGGAGGCATATTTACCAGGGGCACTTTTTGTGAACGGAGAATTTTAAGATGTCTAAA
>JBDOMT010000042.1:0-3112 GCA_039831705.1 Pirellulales bacterium
CGCTGGGATACTCAAGGGCACTCAACGCCGATCGACGGAGCGATGACTGTGCACGAACCATGACAAAAACAAACAGCTGAAAAGACCGTTGACAAACGGCCCCTACAGAGATGAAACCTTTTCGTCCCGCACATTGAATTGCATTCGGCTGATCGGTCGACCATTGGACACAATCACAGGCTTTGCGGAGCACGATTTTTTTCAATTCCATCGGATCATCATTCTCGCTGAACACAAGATAAGAGATAAGTCTGTGTGGAAGGCGGAGAAAGTCATCTCGCTGTGGATAGCCATTGTACCTACATCTTCCATACGATACCAGAACGTATTTTTAAGGACTGGAGCCGCGGCAACACTACCGTCGCGCAGGATATCTGCCTAGTGTGAACCTGGCAGAGGTGGCCACAGCCTCAGAATACATAACCCAACAGCTCAGCACAGACAATCGGGTGAGGAAGGCGGTGACGTCCGACAACCTTTGCCTGGTGGTGTTTTTCAGAGACGACGACGGCGGATTCCGACTGCCACTAAGCCGATTGGCAACCCTACCAATGTTGAAGGTTCTGGAACAATGAGTGGAAAGGATGGATAGCGATAGACGGGGCCATTGTCTTGGGAGATCACCAAATTGGAGTCTTGGAAAGTAATGCCTTCTTGGTGGGTGCCTGGGGGCAATCTCCATTCTTCGAGGAAAGTGCCGTCGGATCGCATCGCCCGGATGATGTTATTGGAATCCCAAGTTGCATAAAGCACCTTATTGGTATTGTCATAATGCATGCCAGAGAGATCCGTGCGTCCGAGCGCCGCTTGAAACTGAAATTGAAAGGAAGCCGCAATACTTGTTGAACTGGAAGCAATGGGTAAACGAAATGCGTAGACAAGACCATTACTTTGATTACCAGCGTAAAACAATCCGCCTTCGGGATCCTTTTCATCCGCGACAAATGTTAAAGCTTCCAAGCCTGAGTTAGCGGACGAACCCATCCAGTTTCTCAGTTGGAAGACTCGACTAGGTTGGTTATTGGAGATGTCAAATTCAAAGATCGCGTTACTGCCCTCTTTGCCAACATAGATAAAGTTTGAGTTCGGATCTGCGATCGTGATGCCTTCTAAATCTCCATGCAAGTTGAAGTGGACGACGTTATTGCCATTGGCGTCCATGGAAGAAATTCTGCCACCATCATCAACGGTGAAAAAACGTTGGAGACGGCTATGCCAGACAATGCCGCTGGTCTCGTAACTTGGCCCGAGCCCACTGCCAATGCTCACACCAGGCAAAGATTGGGTTGGGAAAGCTAAGGTCGCAGCCTCCGTGGTAGAGAACGTTGACACAAAGCAAAGAAGCAGGCCGGTGGAGATCTTCACAGATAGCATTGTCAATGGTTTCGCAAATGAATAAGACTTCGTATAGCGTAGACGACATTTTTCATCTGGATTTGCCTGAACCGTTCCAAACCTGAAATGCCGCCTATTGTAACATCATGCGCTCCCCCCCCCTGGCTAGCGAGTGAGAAATACCTTGTATTTTCTTGCCTGCAGCTGCATATCACTGGTTTCTACCAAGCTGAGTTATCAATACTAGCGGTCGATTAGGATAAATGGTCAGCAAATACAGTCGTTTAAGATTTTGTAGGCATAATCGCTAATTTTAGATGGGTAGCTCAAGACGAATTGAAGGGGGATTAATTCCAATGCTCTGGACACCAGACCGAGGTAGCATGTTACAATAAGCAACATCTCGACCCTGGATAAATTTAGATGCCTTCAAATGAAGAAGCCCCGATTGGTAGGGACATACCTCTAGTTTCCATCGAGCAGACTGATTTCAAAATCCAAAAGATTAAAAGGGACACAGCATGTATCGCCATAGGGCCAGTTGCATTCTGTACTTCGCGTGCGTGTTGTACACGACTATTGCCTTAGCCGACGACAAGGCCGAGCTATGGCCCGTTGGACCTCTCGTTCGCCCAGCGACACCAGAAGGCCACCCTGTCGATGCATTCATCAGCCAAACGCATTCCACCAAAGGGCTCAAGCCGGTCGATTCTGCTTCCCAAGAAGCTGTCTTGCGCCGGGTCTATTTTGATCTCATTGGTTTGCCGCCATCGATCGAGCAGTTGGATACCTTCCTCAATGACCGTTCGCTGGATGCGTATGAAAAAGTAGTCGACCAGCTACTGGCAGATCCTCAGCATGGTGTTCGCTATGCGCGGCATTGGCTCGACTTGCTGCGCTACTGCGACGTCGATGGAGGCATGCCTGCTGAAGCAGGAATCTATCGCTGGCGAGATTGGGTGATCTCTGCTCTGAACCGTGACTTGCCTTACGACGAATTTGTCCGATTACAGATCGCTGGCGATTTATCGGAGGACCCAAACGATCGATTTGCGACCGGTTTCCTTGCTCGTGCGGCCCGTTCCAAATCGGACAGCGGCCATCAACTCGCCTTCGGCGCGGTGGATACCATCTCTTCCGTGTTCCTGGGCATGACAGTCGCATGCGCCAAGTGTCACGACCATTTTTACGACTCCATTACACAACAAGATTACTATCAGATGAAGGCCTTGTTTGATGGGCTCACTCTTCACAAAGAAACATTTGCGACTGACGAGGAACAGACAGCACACAAAAAAGTTCTCGAACAGAGGGAGGCTCAGAAACAGGCTATCCAGGAGCGCCTCGATAAGATTACCGACCCCTACTATCCAGCTCTCTTCGAAGAACGCCTAAAACTCTTGCCACCCCAAGTGGAAGCAATCTATCGAAAACCAGAGGAGCAGCGGACCGAAGCAGAGAAAAAACTTGCCGACGACTATGCACCGGTTGTATTGATCGATGCCCGCAAGTTTCGCGACGCAATGCCTCCCGCAGAAACTCAACTTTATGAAAACATCCGACAGACACTCGTGAAACTCGAGCGCGATTCACCTGCCTTGCCGGTTTATTGGTCGGTCCATGAGCAAAAACCCGGGCAGAGGCGTAAGAGTCACATTCTCGCTTCCGCCGAACCTGGGCAACCGTTAGAGGAGGTAACTCCCGGCTTCCCATTTTCCAATTTAGAGATCGATCCTACCGAAGCTACTCCTCGGCAAATATTCCTCGATTGGCTTAC
>JBDOMT010000042.1:3122-11652 GCA_039831705.1 Pirellulales bacterium
AAGAGTCGCCGTCAATCGCATTTGGCAATGGCACTTTGGCAAAGCGTTGATGACAACTCCCAGTGATTTCGGCGTTAACGGGGCCATGACTAGTCATCCAGAATTGCTCGATTGGCTCGCATCGGAACTGATTGAACAAGGCTATAGCATGAAGGCGATTCACCGCTTGATAGTCACCTCGGCAACTTACCGTCGAGCCTCGTCCGGCAATCCTCAACTCGTCGCTGCCAACAGTGTGATCGATCCTGAAAATACCCTGTTGTGGAAATTTCGTCTAAATCGTCTGGAAGCCGAAATCATTCACGACGCGGTGCTCTTCGCCGCTGGAAATCTGGACCTTACGATCGGAGGAAAGTCGTTTCGCGCTGCCCAAATAATGGTTCGCCGCAACAATTCAGCACCCACAATTGGCAACTACGACAACCGAACCAACCGTCGTGGCATTTACATGGGACGCGGCTTCAGCGGTTCACTTGAAATGATGCCTGAGCTACTGCAAGTGTTCAATGCCGAGGATGGGCAAACCACCTGCGCCGTGCGACAGTGCACTATCACTGCCCCGCAGGCACTCTATATGCTCAACAACGATCTAACCGAGAAAGCGGCAGCACGTATGGGCGAGCGTCTCCATAAACTTTCGGCCGGCGACCTCCAGCAAGCGGTAAATCTTGGCTACCGGATTGCTTTGAGCCGTTTTCCTTCGTCAAAGGAGCGCGAACATGCCTTGTCGTTCCTGGCTGCTAAGCCAGCGCGACTTGGCGAATTCTGCTGGCTGCTCATAAACCTCACAGAATTTATATTCGTCAAATAACACCGGTATGCTTATGACTACAGCACCAATTCTACATGAGAATCTTGCTACGCGGCGCAGCTTTTTTCGACACTTCGGCCTTGGCATCGGCAGTTCCGCGTTTGCCTATCTTTGCAATCAAGATAATTTACGAGCCAGTGGGCAGCTCACGACTCACATGCCGGCGCGAGCCAAATCGGTAATATTTTTCTTTATGTGTGGCGGGGTCAGCCATATGGACACCTTCGACCCCAAGGACAACCGCTGGGCTGGAAAAATGGTGGATACCACCAACTCCAACAACGGTCGACCCCAATCACGACCAGTTCTTTATTGTCCTCGTACCTTTACTCGCTACGGAAATTCGGGGACTCCTGTGTGCGAATGGTTTCCTCACATCGGTAGCGTGGTGGACGAACTTGCGGTCATCCGTTCTATGCGTACGCATCACATTGGTCATTTTCAGGCAGCAATCCAAATGGCCACAGGCCACAAGCGTCAAGTATTCGACTACCCTAGCCTTGGCTCCTGGATCTCTCACTCACTGGGTTCGGTCAACGAAAACCTACCGACATTCGTCAATATGGGTCGCCCCTCATCACCACTTCAAGCCTCGGGAGGTTTTTTCGGCGCCAAGGAAGCAGCAACCCCTTTTCAGGCCAACGGCATGCCATTACGTAATTTGCAACTACCGTCAGGTGTCAGCGACCTTCAGCGACGACGACAGATGGATTCTCTTGCAAAGCTCAATGAGCAATTTCACCAGGAATTTGCTTTCGAATCAGAAATTACTGCACGGGCTAAAAGTTATGAACTCGCAGCTCGTCTGCAAATGTCGGCTCCGGAGGCGGTTAACTTCAACGATGAATCACAGCACGTGCTCAATATGTACGGCATCGACGAAGAAGTCACGAACCCGTTTGGACGCCAGACGCTCCTCGCCCGTCGGTTGGTGGAGCGAGGAGTCCGGTTCATACAAATCTGTCACGGCGGCAGAGGCAATGGCGACTGGGATTCACACGATAGTGTCGCTGATCACGCACCGCTTGCCCTACAAACCGACAAGCCAATCGCCGGCCTGATCAAGGATCTAAAACAACGAGGGTTGCTCGATACCACGCTCGTGGTTTGGGCCAGCGAGTTTGGCCGTACTCCATGGTCGCAAAACACTATCGGTCGCGATCACAATCCGTATGGGTTTTCTGTTTGGCTCGCCGGTGGCGGCATCAAGGGTGGCATCGTTCATGGTGCGACCGACGACATTGGCCATAAAGCAATCGACTCGCCCCATTATGTGGGCGACTTGCAGGCAACCATCCTCAAACAAATGGGTCTAGATTACGAGCAAATGGAAGTCGAGATCAACGGTGCCCCGCACCAGGTCATCGAGGAATGCGACGGACCGATCGAAGCGATTCTTGGATAGGAAACCATGTCGGCAGCTGTCACCACGCCTTATCAGCATGGAAATCCAAAGCATCAAGACTAATGGTGCAAATTACGTCTGTCGCATGCAGTGGCAGCAGGTATGCCGTGGTTCTGTGGAGTGGAAATGGTTGGTGAAGTTGAGAATCCGCTTTGGTCATCAATTCCTTAGAAATTCAAGATAATTCTTGTATTCCGACCACACCATGGATCAAATCGTAACGTGCATGGGGGGTAGGTATCCCTTTGTGGCGATTCAAATTCCTATCAGCTAATACATTCAAGAAGAACAAAAGAAGAGCAGGCATTGAGATGCATAATCGAAAACTGACTGTTAAGTTTCATACCATCATAGTGATCGGGATGTTGAGCATCTGGGCGGGATTTGTCCCTACTCTCGAGGCGTCGGTTGGAAATAGCTTAACGATCGAACGGGTGGCCAACGTTGGAGTAGGTGGTGCCGTCTTCGCCACTCACAGTCCCGATCCGTTGGACGCCGACAAACTGTTTACAGTCCACCAGGGAGGGCAAATCCGAATTGTCGACCTGCAAACAAACAGGGTGCGCGGTTTGCCGTTTCTGTCGGTTCCCGGAGGGGGCGGCGAGAGCGGACTCGTCGGGCTCACCTTTCATCCGAACTACGCCACCAACGGCCGTTTTTTCATCAACCGACACGACGGCAGCCAACTCCGGATCGAAGAGTACGAACGAAGCGGCAGTAGCTATTTGGCCAATCCGACCATGGTGCGGAGTATCTGGACTCACACCCAACATTCCGGGGCCCACAATGCCGGGTGGATCGGCTTCAATCCGAAGGAAACAATCGATGGCAAATATTATCTCTGGCGCACTTTGGGAGATGGTGGCGGTCCAGGTGGCGGAGCCACCCCGGGAGTCGGGGAAGATAACAACGATGCCCAGCACGATCCACACAACCGCTCTCAGACCTTGGGCGAACCCCATGGAAGTGTGGTCCGAATCGATATAGGCGATGCCGAGCCCATCGATGCCTTTGTCGATGCAAATAACAATTATTCCATACCCGCTGACAATCCTTTTGCTTCCATAATATCGAATGGACAACCTCACGTTCAGGGACGTGAAGTTTATGCCCGCGGTCTCAGACACCCCTGGCGGGCCAGCTTCGATCGGGCAACGGGCGATTTGTATCTGGGCGAGGTATCACAGGACGTTACCGAAGAAATCAATCTGATTCCTTACGGGGACAATAGCGGGCTCAACTTTGGCTGGCGCTTACGCGATGGACTGGTCGCGACGCGAACCGAATGGGTGCCCCCACAAGGTGGCACCGTAGGGGGGCCCGAACCGCTTAACAATGCGGCGCCTATCTATCAGTACTTGCATACCTCGATCCCAACTTACGTGCCCGATCCCGGAGTTCCGCAAGATCTGCGTGGGAACTCTGTTACCGGCGGGTTCGTCTACCGTGGACCTGTCTCAGCCTTAAACGGCCACTACTTTTTCGGTGATTTCGGTCCGGGAAAACTCTGGTCATTAACCTACGACGGGAGTAATCCGAGCAATTTTGATGGAGACAGTACTCTCGACTTTATTAATTGGAACAACTCCACCGACAACACGATCACATTTACCAATGGCGCTTCTTCGCTTTCCGGCCTGGCCGGATTCGGCGAGGATCAGGCTGGCAATGTCTACCTTGTGCGACACAGTGGTGAGATTCTTCGCATTGCCGCTGCGACCGTAGTGCCCAGCTTCCCCCAAGGCGACTTTGACCTTGATTACGACGCTGACGGAAACGACTTCCTCAAGTGGCAACGGGGTGAATCGCCCAATCCGCTTAGCACGTCGAACCTGGCCGCATGGAAAGCGAATTTCGGTATTGTAGCCAGTCCGAATACAACTGTTTCGACCACCATACCCGAACCGGCCACTGGGGTCATCCTGTTAATAGGCCTGACAGCCATGCTCATCAGACGTCGGTTGGTACTTTTTGAAAAACTCCTCCGGCCCAAGGAAACAGCTCTTCCCTAGGGGTTTTCTGATCTTATCGTCGGCGAGTCACCTTCTCTGATACAAGCCAATACCTTCGGCCGAGCATTACTCCCACGATACGGGCATTTGGGAATGCCCGTCGCGCGTGTCTATAAAAAACTCAATTGAATAACCCTTTGGGCCGTTGTGTAGACCGCACTGGCTAAGCCATCACCCCCCATTGAGTGGATCGATGAATGGTTTACCGCCATCCCAGGAAAGCTCGACGGTCAGGTCATCGGTGGGACCATCGATCTGGACGGTTAATCCGGAAGTCTTTGCCTTTCGATACTTGTTGGGAGCATGCCAGCGCTGTTTGCCAGGGCCGATTATTTCCAAGGCGATGATCGCGACCACATGGGTGCCCAACAAGCATCCATCGCCTTCAACCTTGGTGGTCAGGGTGAACTTCCCCTCTTTGTGTATTTCGGCTTGAGCAGCCCGTCCGCTGGTAGGTAATACACGAATATAGCCATGTTCGAGCGGTTTACCATCGATCAGGACTTGGCCAGAAACGGGCACTATTTCTGGACCTTTGTTGCAACCAAGGAGAAGCAGACAAGAGGGCAAGAGTGCAATGACTAGGGCGGATCTGATGACGGTATTCATGGAAAGGGCCGGGAATCTGAATTGATGGATAAGCGCAACTCGCTCAAAGAATTCATTCGTAATTGTCGATGACTTCGCCGAGGTTGCGAGTAGAAAGAGCATGATAGACTTGCAAGTCGATGGTTTCGCTCAGAAAAACACCGTGTCCGTCGCCGAAAGAAAACTGTGCCCCGCCGGGGTGAGCGCTAGCGAAGCTGCCATTGGTTTTGTAGCCATATAAATTAACCAAGACCCCTTGTCCGACTGGGGTGTTCATGGGATTGTCGGTAGAACGCAGAGAATCGATGTGTCGGGATGCGGCGGACCAGCGGTTGGAGGTTTCTCGTTCATGTCCGTTGATTGTTTCCCCAAGGTAGATCGTGTTACTGGTTCCGTCCGTGACTTCCTGTATGGTCATGTTGCGGAGGTACATGAACATCCCGTTGTTATCCATCTTTACCCTCATGCCATCGATTCCAAAGCTGGGACCATTGGAACCCATCGAAAAGGCGTAACTCCCCGTGGCTACCAAGTCGCCACGGCGGTGATCGGCGAGAGGCTCTTTAGGATCGGAAGGGCAGGAATAGAACGGCACGATTGAGCCGACAGCAAAGGCGTTGGTGTCGTGAGAATTTCTTTGCATATGTTCGGGCCAATTCTTTGGTGTCCAGGGTCCATTGGTGAAATCAAAACGGTCGAAAAGTGCTTGTTGTTCAACGAATGGCAGGATAGTAATCAGTCCACTGGGTGCTCGGATATCAATTGGATCGCCATCAGCACACTTCCCAAAGCCCCACCCATCACACCCATTTCTTCCGGAAGGGTATTCTTTGTGAGAAGCATGGTACAATTCGATCCCAATCGCTATTTGTTTCAGGTTGTTCACGCATTGCGATCTCCGCGCCGCTTCGCGTGCCGCTTGAATGGCCGGCAGTAGCAGGGCCACCAAAATACCAATGATGGCGATTACCACCAATAGTTCAACCAGTGTGAAGCCGGCTTTGCATTTGCGTGTCATTGAAAGCTCCAATCAGATAATTGCCATTTGGATTGTCCATGGAAATGACCCAAACTAGAAGTGTCGCGATTGTAACATGCTGCACCCTCCATGCATCTGGCGATTGTACAATTTTTCGCATTTCAATGCCTGCGGCCTACTTTTTTTTGAATTTTATCACCGGAATAGACAATTTTAAATTTACCTCCACTGGCTTCAAGTCCTCTACGCACAGACGTTTCTCCCAGCATCCAGAAATTCGGCCAACCCAGGCTCCCCATCGATGCGCCGAGCGATGACCGACGGCAGCAGTGGGTACGATTAAAGGCCGGCCAGATAGTTACCCAAGGCGTATAATCCATGTGCCACATCTGCTCCTCGCAGTATGAATGTTGGCTGGCAAGGTTGTTGTGCTGCCTTTTGTTGATACGGTACTGCTGTTCAATCTGCTGTAGAATAATGTATCAAGACAAAATCGGAATACAGGATTTTGTTGACAAATCACACAAAAAGAAGATAATCCGTATGGCGTTCAGACTGCATTGATTAGTTAAGATCTCACAGCCCAATGGCAATGCCAACGACAGGAATCCGGTATGCTTTACAGCGCATCGTTCACCATTTGACCCTACGTGAAAAATGACCCAACGTGCAATAAATCTGGTGGCTTTGACGTCAATAGGTTGGCGCGGTAGATAGCGTTGCACCGAGATTCATCTAACTTGCTGCCATCCACAACAACTTGGTTTAGAGGACGACCCATGAATACGATTCCAAATACTCGAGTTCTGCTTGTACCGTTTGTGATCGCATGCGTTATGATTTCAAATGAGGGTCGACTATCCGCAACCGTGACTTTCGATTGGGTCACAGTCGGTAATCCTGGAAACGTGCCGGATCAAGACTATGGCAATGGAAAATATGGCTCGGTCGAAAAGAGCTTTCGCATCAGCAAATATAATGTGACCAACGATCAGTTTCGAGAATACCTCAATATCGTGGACCCCGATGGGTTGAATCTCAATTCGGTTTATAACCATCACATGGGATCCAGCAGTCGTGGAGGCATAGCACGCGACCGCACTGCACCCAGCGGCCAGGTCTATTCAACCAAACCCAACATGGGTAACAAGCCGCTCAATTTCGTTTCATACGTTGTAGCGATGAAGTTTGTGAACTGGTTGGAAAATGGGCAGCCTACTGATGGCAGCGGCACCCTGAGTGGTGTTTACCAAATCAATGACGGCATCAGTGAAAGCCGTGCTCCAGGGTCGAGATTTTTCATTCCCAACGAAAACGAGTGGTATAAAGCCGCCTACTACGACTCGCGAAATTCATTACAGGGTGGCCCTCTGGGCGATGACAACTACTGGCTCTATCCCACGGCAAGTGATTCAGGACCAACCACTGCTACTGCAAATGCCACCGGTGACATCGACAATCCAGGTTTGAATGTGGCCAATTTCGCATCAACAGCGGATTGGAATGGCCACATTGGCAACCTCACAACCGTTGGCACGGCAGGCGCTGATAGCGCCAGCTTTTTTGGAACGTTCGATCAGGGCGGCAATACTTGGGAGTGGAATGAAACACTCGTCGATTCGACATTTCGAGGTATGCGCGGCGGTTCGTGGAACTCCACCTTGGCGCACTTGGCTGCGTCGAGTCGGTTCAAACGTAGCCCGACTCAAATCGGCAACAATATTGGTTTTCGTATCGCCAGTGTGCCCGAACCAAATACGATATTGCTTGCTGGGTTTGCAATTCTTCTTTCTCTTCCGAAGCGAACGGTCCGATCGGCCTGGTCTTGAACCGCTTACGCTCTAGCCCGAATATTTCATAAACATTCTGCTACGAATACTAATAGCACTGCGTCTGTTGCGTCTGTTGCGTTAGCTGCGTTAGCTGCGCTAGCTGCGTTAGCTGCGTTAGCTGCGTTTTCTTTAGTAGTATTTCTGGTTTGAGGTAAGGGCGGTAACATCTGCAATAATGGTTATCGACTGGGTACATGCATTGAAACAACACAACAAAGAAGACATCTATGAAAACTAGCATTCGTTTGACATTGTTATCGTTGGCGATCTGCTACATGTCCATTGCCCAGGCTGTGACGATTGACACGATCCCGGTTGGTAATGCGGGCAACGCAGGCGAAGTGCAATCCCAGGGCACGTTTGGCGGTGTTTACTACAACTACCGTATCGGAAAAACCGAGGTAAAGAACGCCCAGTACACCGAGTTTCTCAACGCGGTCGCTGACTCCGATCCCTACGGACTATACAATAGCGCCATGGGTGAGGATACAAGGGGCGGGATCACCCGCAGCGGTGCGCCCAGCAGCTACACCTATGCGGTGAAGCCAAATGCTGTCGGACAAGGTCCGGGCGGCAGCGATTACACCTACAGTGATAAGCCGGTAGTTTTCGTCTCGTGGTACGACTCGATTCGGTTTGCCAATTGGTTGCACAACGGTCAGGGTAGTGGTGTCACAGAAGAAGGAGCCTACACACTGTTGGGTGGCACGCCGATTCCTTCCAACGGCCTGAGCATCACTCGCAATTCGGGTGCCAGTTGGTTTCTTCCCAGTGAAAACGAGTGGTACAAGGCGGCCTACCACAAGAACGATGGCGTGACGGGAAATTACTGGGATTATCCAACCGCAATCGACACGATGCCGAACAACAACACCACATCGCCAATCGCAAAGACTGATGTCT
>JBDOMT010000487.1:0-2011 GCA_039831705.1 Pirellulales bacterium
CCCACAGTCTTAGCCATGATTCGGTCATGGCGATTCATGAAGATAGCGCAGGCAGGCTTTGGGTAGGCACTTATGGTGGCGGACTCAAACAGTATAATTCACAAGCCAGACGCTTTATTCGCTGGCTAAACAATTTGGCAATACTGGGCTTCTCTGCGGCGTAAATGATATCCATGACATCCTCCTTGATGGCTGTCCTTAACACGGATTTGAGTGTCGACCACAGAGTAGATGCTTGCCGCTTAACGCGAGCTTAAATTTTTATTAATGACACCTGAACAGACAGGCTCCTACGAGCGTAAGTAATCGTCACTCCCGTCCAGCCAATCGTCCCGACGGGGTGCCCACATATCCATTTCTTCCACATCCCCCATACACGTTGCCTCGTGCGGCACATGAGCCGGAATCACCACGACACCACCTGACCCGATATCGACGCTTTTAGCGCGATCATCGCCAAAGACGAAGCGCATCGTACCTTTCAAGACCTGGGTAACTTGCTCGTTGTGATGGCTGTGCATAGGCACCACGAATCCATCCTCGAAATAAATGCGCGCAACGGTCATGAGTTCGCCAGTGACGATTCTCCGTCGCATACTCGAATTTACTGTTTCGAGCGGAATATCGTCCCAATTGATTAGTTGTAGATTATCGATCGACATATTGCATCCTCGTCTTTGTTTCGCACGTGCGGGCTCCCGTACCAACGCGAATAATCGCATTGATTAGGCGTCAAACGTTAGTAAACAATAGTCGTAGGAATTTGGGCGATCGCCCAGTCGCTCAGCGAGATACTTCTACAAATTCAGACAAAAACTCCAGGCCTCGACGCAATTCAGTGCGATTGATGGTCGCACGGGATACACCGTCGATGTCTGCGACGACCCATCGAAGCTCATGCGTCTCGCAATAGGCCACAATAAACGACCAATTTGCCACACGTCATTCCGTCTGCCGCAATGCGGACAACCACTGAACTCACGGCGCCGCGCGAGTGGAAACGGAATTACATTGCTGGTCGCTGCTGACATACAAGCAACGGTATGCAATGCGTAACACGCTATCTGTGACCCAACTCTCACGAATTCGGGAGATTCCAGGCTACTGATCAAAAACTGCGACGTACGTCCGTGGCGGGTGACGACATCTCGTTCCTGCGGTATGGTCGGCTCACTCTAAATGGGAATCCATCGATGCTAAGAACCACATTTGCTATTGCTACGGCCACCGCCCTTTCGACTGCTGCGTTCGCGCAAGATGATGGAATTTCCTGGAAGGCAACCGAGGTAGGCACTGGCCTATACATGCTGGAAGGCGAAGGTGGCTTCCCGGGCGGAAATTTAGGGTTGATGAGTGGCAGCGATGGAAATGTCCTCATTGACAACGGACTTGCGACAACGACTGCAATGACGGTTGCAACGATAGAACGCATGACAGACGGGCCGGTCAACTTCGTCGTCAACACGCACGCCCACGGCGATCATACCGGCTCGAATCATGCCTTCACTGCTGCTGGAGCGACAGTTGTTGCACATAATAATTTGCGACAAGCATTAATTGAAGATGAAACTTTCGATCAAAGTGGCCTTCCGGAGTTAACGTTCGACGAATCGGTCACTTTTCATTTGAATGGACATACCTCCTACATATTTTTTATCCCAATGGCACACACGAGCGGTGACGCAGCGATTCACTTCACGGAAGCGAACGTCATTCACGCAGGCGATGTTTTTTTCAATAAAGTATTTCCGTTCATCGACATCGATGGCGGCGGTAGCGTTGCCGGGTTTATTGCGGGCCAGCAGAAACTGCTTTCGATGGCTAATGCCGATACAAAAATTATTCCAGGACATGGTCCACTGGCCAGCCTGAACGACCTGCAAACCGCAGTCGACATGCTGATTGATGCAAGGTCTCGCATAAATACCCTGGTCGATGCAGGTCGTTCAATCGATGCAATACTCGCAGAGAATCCGCTATCTGTTTACAACAGTTGGAGCTGGGATTTCAT
>JBDOMT010000487.1:2021-2632 GCA_039831705.1 Pirellulales bacterium
CGTCCCGAAATGTCGTGACACCGAGTAGCGGATGCTCAACTGACAAGCTGAAACGGAACCGATCGCCGGGCAGCCGGGTTTCCGCCCGAGGGTACTGCAGTTCCAACGACCGTTCAGACAGCGCACGAAAATAGGCAGGAAACTTGGCATCGAAATTCAATGCGAAAGAATTCTCGAGCGTAATGTCTGTGGGCGACGGTCGTTTCGCGCAACTCCTTTGCGAATAAATCGGCCCAACGAAAATGGGTATGACACTGCTTCCTGACGGTAGCCGTCTTCGTTATCTAGCAAGACGCTGGTCGTTCTTGGGCATTCCGCTGCCAAAGGTACTGGCGCCAATGGGCGGCGTTTACGAAACGACAGACGGCGATCAGTTTGTTTTCCACGTCGAAATTAATGTGCCAATCATCGGGCACGTCGTGACCTAGCATGGCGAGTTGGACGGGAGTTCAACGCGCTATCGAATGCCAAGAATTTCCTGCACGGCGCGATGTCCATGGTAAATGGCCGAATCAGTATCGGCAGCTGCACCCGCGTCTGAATTTGCAATTCCAATTCGACCATGAGGTTGGCGTCAAGCCGGGTCGCGGCGTCCATGCAGCCGACGCCGG
>JBDOMT010000213.1:0-2626 GCA_039831705.1 Pirellulales bacterium
ACATGAGCAATATACCACCTCTCCACTTCGTTAGCGCCGCAAGCGGCGGGGAATTAGACCCCAAGAGATTAAAACGTAGATTGCTACTGACATACGAGGCACGCAAGATATCGCAACAATTGTTGTCGATGAACTAGCACTCACATTCTTTGGGATGTGAACTGACTAACCCAGCAACGGTCGAACTTGCGCGGCGTACTTATTAGCCGCAAGTGGCGTCCCTGAACACAGCCTAACGTTAAATCCCAGGTCACGAATTTGAACGGTTGCGGAACGGTGGGCGGCCACAGGGAATCTGATAGAGTAGTGGACGGATGCTGTGCAGATGTCACCTATATGATTGTCCCGTAATTGGTCGTAATGGGCAGCAAATGGGCCACGGACGCAGATGGGCCCTTTGAAGGCGAGAGAAATTGTCGTAAACTATTGCGACACAACGATGTGCCGGAGTGGCGGAATTGGCAGACGCGCTGGATTCAAAATCCAGTGACCGCAAGGTCGTGGGGGTTCAAGTCCCCCCTCCGGTACTCTTTAATGCGTAACGACTTAGGTCGATCAGACTCATTCAAAAGTCCCCTGTGATTTTGAGGCAAATCACGTTTTGGGGGCAAAATGGGGGCAGCATTGCGATTGCATTGCCCACACGTTGGGCATTGAGCTTACGTTGGAACTGCGTCGATTTCCTCGCGGCAGTTGGATTCCTATGATCCAACCATGCGAGGAACCCCCACCATGCCTTGGCTTGAACACCGCCCCAACGGGCGCTATCACATCGCCTTTCGTTTTGGCGACCAGAAACTAAAGAAGTCTCTCCGCACCTCTGATCTCCGTACAGCAGAAGCTCGGCTACATCAGCTGGAGGAAAACATTCGCCTACTCGAAAAAGGACGGATCGTGCTTCCCGAGGACGCAGACCTCGTCGAGTTCCTACTTTCCGACGGTAAGCTCGATGGCAAGCCTCACGGCAAGACGAAGCTACGTACGCTTAAGCAGTTTGGTGATGCCTTCCTGAAAAGTATTCCTGAGGGTGCGCTTGAAGCCGAGACGCTCAAGGGAATGGGGATTCACCTCGACCATTTGTATCGAGTATTGAAGAAGTCTTTTTCGTTGACCACTCTTAAGCTAGAAGACTTGCAGGGCTATGTAGACAGTCGTTCCCAAGACCCAGGCAACCGCGGCAGAAACCTGAGTCCAGCTACGATCAAAAAAGAGCTGACGACCCTACGCACGCTTTGGAATTGGGCTAGGAATGCCGAGTATATTACGCGATCCTTCCCCTCGCGCGGACTCCGATATCCTAAGGCCGCTGAAAAGCCTCCGTTTCAAACTTGGACAGAAATCACACGTAAAATCGAAACATATCGACTCTCGGAAGGCAAACGGAAAGACCTCTGGGAATGCTTGTTTCTGACAACCTCTGAAATTGACGAGTTGCTTGCCGATGTAAAACTAGCTGCGCTTCAACCATGTCTCTATCCGATGTTTGTCTTTGCCGCACATACGGGGGCGCGTCGTAGTGAAATTATGCGATCTCAGGTCGAAGATATCGACTTATTCGGACGCATGATCACCATTCGTGAAAAAAAGCGTGTCAGAGGACGCTACACGACGCGGACCGTACCGATTTCTCCAGTTCTCTACGAGGTGCTGTACCAGTGGCTGGCGACTCACAATGGTCCGGGACACACTTTTTCACTAGGACTCAGCGTTTGTCGTAGCAAGAAGCAGCGTGAGACGGTCGGACCACTCACTCGCGATGAAGCCCATGACCATTTCAAGCGGACGCTGGCTGGCACAAAGTGGTCAACCATACGCGGGTGGCATGTCTTTCGGCATTCCTTCTGTTCGAACTGTGCTGCTGCTGGTATCGACCAACGAGTTATCAACGATTGGGTAGGTCACCAAACCGAAGAAATGGTCAAACGCTATCGACATTTGATCCCTAATCAGCAGCATCAAGCGATCGCGAAGGTCTTCGAGACGACATCGACAAGCAATGGCATTTCGATAAGCAACTAGTAGACTCCATTCATATCACGTGCGGTTCTTAAGCAGCTCCCTATTTGATTCAAAGTATTGCGAAGAAAATACTTATCGTGTTCCTAGAGTAAGCGTAAATGTTTTCACAGATTTATGAATTCCATTCAGATGTTTCGATGGATGTGCCCGAAGTAGCTTGTCAAGTCGAGGATGCTCACCTCGGTGGGCTCCACCGAACGTTTGAGTGGTATGCTGTTTAGCACCTTCGGTGTTTACGACCGAGGCGGCCAAGCAGAGTTCGCTAGGTTGCGTTCGGTTTGCCCCACCGACTTCAATGACAGACGTTTGTCACCGCGCCTCGGCGGGCGCCACCGAATGCACGTAAATCTCAGGACGAAGCCTCACAGGTCGGTTCGTCATGTGCGTGCAAAGCCTTTTGCTAATCTGGCGCAAGTGGGGGCGACCGACGGCAGTTAGCTAACGAACCAAAGACCGCACGGTCGTTCCAAAAAGGGTGGGTTTTTGGCGTGTCTCACGCAGAGTTGAGTTGAACTAAGCCGCTCCGCGGCAGAGCGTAAACGATAGTCATATCTACACAAGGCCCATCCTTTCCAACAAGGTTGGGCCCTTGTTTTGCGCGAAAGAG
>JBDOMT010000088.1:0-8965 GCA_039831705.1 Pirellulales bacterium
GCGACTCAATAAAATCATGGCGAGAGAAAAATCACGGTTGACACTATCGTAAATAGGACCACTCTCGGAAGACTCGATAAAATAGACTATTATCAACAGGAACTAATGAAACAGGTGATGACATGATAGATTGCACATTTCACACAGATTTACCATGCCGACTAAATGTAAATAATTGCAGATGCTCTATGGTTTGAGTTTTGAGAATTACACATTAGTGTTCATTAGCGTTTCCCTTTTTATCTTACTTTTCTACAGTGTGGTACTCATAGGGTTCGAATTCATGTCGTCTAAGCATACTTATCATTTCCGTTGTGTGACCACTTTGCTAATGTTCATGGTGATTGGCAGTTGGCATTCTCATTGCTTTGCGGAGAAAGGGGGCCTGGCGGAGCAGGGTGAGCTGGCGAGACGGGAGACAAAGGTCGACTCGGATCGGCCCAATATTGTCATTATTTTTATCGACGACATGGGCTATGCCGATATTGGGCCTTTTGGTGCTCAAGGTTACCAAACGCCTCACCTCGACCGTATGGCGCGGGAAGGTCGTAAATTTACCGACTTTCATTCGGCGACTGCTGTCTGTTCCGCTTCACGGGCTGCTTTGTTGACGGGGTGCTATCCCGAGCGAGTGGGAATTCAAGGTGCGCTGGGTCCCCGAGCGACCCATGGCATCCACGCCGATGAAACGACGCTTGCCGAACTGTGCAAGCAGCGCGGGTATGCCACAGCCATCTACGGGAAATGGCACCTTGGCCACCACCGTCCATTTTTACCCCTGCAGCACGGGTTTGATGACTACTTTGGTTTACCTTATTCCAACGACATGTGGCCTTACCATCCAGGAGTCGCGGATAAACCCTTGGCCGAACGTCGGAAACGATGGCCTAATCTGCCCCTGTTTGCAGGCAATGAAATTGTCGATGACGAAGTGACCGGTGATGACCAGGCTCAACTCACCACCCAGTACACCGAACGAGCAGTGAAGTTTATCGACCAGAATCACAGTCGGCCATTTTTTCTCTACGTTCCTCATACCATGGTCCATGTGCCGCTGTACGTGTCCGACAAGTTCAAGGGTAAGAGCGAGCAGGGCCTGTACGGGGATGTGGTGATGGAAATCGACTGGTCGGTGGGACAGATTATTGGGGCGCTTGAGCGGCACAATCTGGCCAAGCGCACTCTGGTGGTGTTTACCTCGGACAACGGGCCGTGGCTCAACTACGGCGAGCATTCTGGTTCGGCTTCGCCGTTGCGAGAAGGGAAAGGAACCATGTTTGAAGGCGGCTATCGTGAACCGTGTCTGATGAAGTGGCCCGGCAAAATTCCAGCCGACACAACTTGTGATGAACTGGCCACAACCATGGACTTGCTGCCAACGGTTGCCCAATTAATCGGCGCCCAATTGCCCGCCGATCGCATCCTGGACGGTAAGGACATCGGGCCACTCATGTTCGGCGATAAATCGTCAGACGGCGAGGATGCGCATAGTCCGCACGAGGCCATCTATTGTTATTACGGTGGCCAGCTTCAGGCCATTCGAGATCGGCGCTGGAAGCTTCATTTCCCCCATCAGTACAGAACACTCGCTGGTAGGAAGGGTGGCAAAGGCGGCAAACCGGTAAAATATTCTCAAGCCAAAATAGGTTTGGAACTATTTGATTTGAAAAACGATGTGGGAGAATCCACCGACGTTGCCAGCCAGTATCCGGAAATTGTTGCCCGTCTTGAAAAGCAGGCCGAGCGAGCCCGGATTGATTTGGGAGACCGGTTGACCGATCGCCAGGGAAAAAATATACGCCCTGCGGGAAAGCTGTAGAGTTGAGAGTGTAGAGGGGCCTTGTCGACTAACTAATTTTAAAAAACATTTAGACAGGATAAACAAGATTTACTTGACAGGAATTTCATCGTGTAGAGATTTACGATTGAATGGTACAAATAATCCTGTTGATCCTGTCAAAATAAAACCGTTTAAGGCAATCGTTCGACAAGACCGTGGGGAGTCCAGAGAGATGATTAACGAGGAGAGGAAATGCCACAGGTAAATTTTCCGAAGGTTTCAAGCCTCAAGTCTCCCGCTGCCTTACGCGAGCGGATGGAGCAACTGGGGGTTGCCTTGCCGGTTGATGACGTAGTTCAGTCCGGCCCTGAATCGCCCTTAGCGCAGCCACTTTTGAGTCCATCTGTCAGCGGTGGAACGTACACCATCGGCAACCGTTTTTGCATTCTACCGATGGAAGGGTGGGATGGTGAGCATGATGGTCAACCAACTGAGCTAACACGCCGCCGCTGGCGCAACTTTGGCCTCAGCGGTGCCAAGCTCATCTGGGGAGGCGAAGCAGTCGCCGTTCGACAAGATGGTCGGGCGAATCCGAATCAATTGATGCTCAATCCAGAAACACTCGGCGAAATCGAATCGCTTCGCAATGATCTGGTTGCCACGCATGTCGAAAGGTTTGATACCGATTCTGACTTACTGGTAGGTTTGCAATTAACTCACTCAGGCCGTTTTGCTCGTCCGGGGATCAAGGCGAAGCAAGAACCTCGAATTGCATATCGTCATCCGCAGCTTGATGGCCGCGTAGGTGTCAGTGACAACCGTTCTTTGCTGTCTGATGATGATCTTGCGACGCTGGCTGATGATTTTATCATGGCTGCCAAACTTGCCCAGCAGGCGGGATTTGCGTTTATTGATGTCAAGCATTGTCATGGATATCTGGGCCATGAATTACTTTCCGGTTACGACCGACCTGGGCGTTACGGCGGTGATTTTTGGGGACGAACTCGGTTTTTACGTGACATTGTCGCAGGCATCCGTGCCGAGGCCCCTGGCTTCGACATTGGAGTGCGTTTAAGCATTTTTGATTTCTCCACTTATCATAAGGGTCCCGATGGCGTGGGCGAAGCTGAAGTTACAGGAAAGTATCCTTACGCTTTTGGTGGTGACGGAACTGGCGGCGGGATCGATCTTGACGAACCGATTCGATTTCTCGGCTTGCTCAAGGAGCTGGGCATAGGGCTTCTCTGCACCACGGCGGGAAGTCCCTACTACAATCCTCACATCCAACGTCCGGCGGCCTACCCGCCTTCGGACGGCTATCAGCCACCTGAAGATCCGCTTGTGGGCGTTGCCAGGCAGATCGAAGCGACTGCCCAACTCAAGCGTGCCTGTCCTGAGATGCTCATTGTTGGTTCCGGCTACAGCTACTTGCAAGATTGGCTGCCCAATGTCGGACAACAAGTCGTTCGTAAAGGAATGGCCGATTCGATTGGCCTGGGACGAATGGTATTGTCCTACCCTGACCTGCCCGCTGATGTGATAGATGGCGCAAAGCTCGTACGCAAGAAAATTTGCCGTACGTTTAGCGACTGTACCACCGCCCCACGCAACGGCATGGTCTCTGGCTGTTATCCGCTTGATGCTTTTTACAAAGAACGGCCCGAACGGAAACGGCTTCAAGAATTGGCGAAGAAGAGATAGGGTGTTCAGGTGTCCGTTACGCAACCTTCCGAGGCACTTTTGACGCTTTTGATGTACTTGTAGAGGACGCCTGCTGTGGCTTTATAGGCGGGCGCCTTCCAGTCTGCCTTGCGCTGTTTCCACTGTGCTTCGGTCAGGCCGACATCGATGGTGTTTTTTTCCGCGTCGATGCTAATTGGGTCGCCGTTTTCTACCAGGGCGATAGGTCCGCCCGTTTGCGCTTCGGGTGTGATATGACCCACGATGAAGCCATGCGAGCCACCACTAAAACGGCCATCGGTGAGCAGGGCCACCTGGTCGCCCAAACCGGCGCCCATGATAGCGCTGGTAGGGGTGAGCATTTCGGGCATGCCAGGACCACCTTGGGGGCCTTCGTAACGAATGATCACCACGTCGCCAGCGACAATTTGCTTTTCCTCGAGGGCAGCCAGCATGGCTTCTTCGCTATCGAATACCTTAGCGGTACCTGAAAACTGTAGGCCTTCTTTACCGGTAATCTTGGCAACCGCACCGTCCGGGCAGAGGTTGCCACGCATAATTCGAATGTGGCCGGAGGTTTTGATCGGATTGGAGAAGGGACGCACGACTTCCTGGCCTGATTGCAGACCGTCCAAGTCGGCCAGATTTTCTGCCAGTGTCTGTCCTGTGACGGTCAGGCAGTCGCCATGCAGGAGTCCTTCCGATAACAGGAGTTTTAAAACTGCCGGAGTTCCGCCGACGCGATGTAAATCTTCCTGGACGAAACGACCGCTCGGTTTTAGGTCGGCCAACAAGGGGACTCGATCACTGACGGCCTGGAAGTCATCGATCGACAGAGGCACTCCTACGCTTCGCGCCATTGCCAGCAGATGCAAGACGGCGTTGGTCGATCCGCCCACAGCCATGATGCAAACGATTGCATTCTCAAAAGCTTCACGAGTCATGATGTCACGTGGTTTGATGTCGCGTTCCAGGCAGACAAGCATCGCTTCGCCTGCGCGCAGGCACTCAGCCAGTTTATCTGGGTCCTCTGCGGGGATGGAGGAACTGTAAGGCAGTGTCATGCCGAGTGCTTCGATGGCTGAAGCCATCGTGTTGGCAGTGTACATACCTCCACAGGCGCCAGCACCAGGGCAGCTTTGACGGATGATATCCTGCCGTTCCTCCTCAGTGATCCGTTTGGACAAGTATTCACCATAGCATTGGAAGGCACTGACGATATCACGTTTTTGCTCACCACCCTCGAAATGAGTGAAACCCGGTTTGATCGTACCACCGTAAACCATCAGGCCTGGCCGGTTCAATCGTCCCATGGCAATCAGGCAGCCAGGCATGTTTTTATCGCAACCTGGCAAAGCGATGCACGCATCGTACCACTGTGCTCCCATCACCGTTTCGATGGAGTCTGCAATCAGGTCACGTGACGGTAGCGAAAAGCTCATGCCGTCGGTTCCCATCGACATGCCATCGGACACACCAATGGTGTTGAATCGCATTCCCACCATTCCGGCTGTCTGCACACCCTCCTTCACCTTGATTGCCAGATCGTTCAGATGCATGTTGCAGGGATTGCCCTCATACCAACAACTGGCGATTCCCACCTGTGGCTTTTGCAAATCGTCCTGCGAGAGACCTGTGCCCAGAAGCATCGCCTGAGAACCGCCTTGCGACTTGGGTTGTGTAATATGGCGACTATACTGGTTCAGAGCCCCAGTGCCCGTCGATGGAGCTGTGGCAGCGCCGGAGTCGGAAGAAGAATTAATGGCGGAAGACACGATAAACGATCTCGAGAATGCGGTGAGGTGGACAGTGCGGGTGCTAACCGGCTATTGTAGCCAGCCACAGGTTTAGAGGACAGAGGTTAGTTTTTATCATTAAAAGACAAGTCTGCCAGCCTCTATTCTGAATTCTGCATTCTGCAATCCTAATTCCGACATTTAGTCCCATGTCCCTAATTCAAATCAACCAACTTACGATCGGGTTCAGAGGCCCTTCATTACTGGATGAGGTTTCGTGTCAGATTGAGGCCGGACAACGGATTGGCCTGTTGGGCCGGAATGGATCGGGCAAAACTACCTTGATGCGCGTGATCATCGGGGAAGTGGAGCCAGACCATGGCGACATTGTCTTTGCACCAGACACGCGAGTTTCCATGTTGCCCCAAGATGTTCCTCAGGACCTGCAGGGCAGCATCGAGATGGTGGTGCGGTTGGGTTTGTCCTCTGGTCAAGGTGCCGATCATCCTGATGCTGAGCCGTCGGCATGGCAATCCGATCAGCAAGTGAAGCAAATACTCTCAAGGATGGAACTGGAACCAGATGCTTCTTTTCAGGTGCTCTCTTCGGGTATGAAAAGGCGTGTGCTTTTGGCTCAAGCGTTAGTTTCTAAGCCCGATGTGTTATTGCTGGACGAACCAACCAATCATTTAGATATTGATGCGATTGGTTGGTTGGAAGATTTTTTGCTTCGGTGGCATAGCACGCTGATGTTTGTTACCCACGACCGTGCCTTTTTACGCCGGATGGCTACACGTATCATCGAAATTGATCGAGGTCGGCTGTTCGATTGGTCTTGTGACTACGGCACATTTCTTAAGCGTAAAGAGGCGGCAGATGCCGCCCGAGAAAAGCAAGAGGCCTTATTCGATAAAAAACTGGCGCAGGAAGAAGTCTGGATACGCCAGGGAATCAAAGCGCGTCGAGTTCGCAACGAAGGTCGAGTGCGCGCTTTGAAAAAAATGCGTGCGCTGCGTAGTGAACGCAGGCAGTCGGTCGGTAAAACCAAGATGACCATCCAGGAAGGACAGCGGAGTGGTAATTTGGTGGCTAAAGTCGACCAGATCACATTTGCCTATGAAAACCAGGAGATCGTCCGCGATTTTTCTACCACCTTGATGCGTGGCGACAAGGTTGGCATGATCGGCCCCAATGGCGCAGGGAAAACGACTCTGCTACAGCTCTTCCTGGGCCAACTCAATCCCCAGCAAGGTTCGGTTCGCCTGGGTAGTAATTTGCAAGTTGCCTATTTCGATCAGTTGCGTGGTCAATTGGACGAACAAGCCACCGTGCAGGAGAATGTAGGTGGTGGCAACGATATGATACAGATTCAAGGGCAATCGCGGCACGTGATCGGATACTTGCAAGACTTTTTGTTTGCTCCAGAGCGGGCACGCACACCCGTTCGCTTCTTGTCGGGCGGCGAACGCAATCGGGTATTGTTGGCAAAACTATTTGCCAAGCCGGCGAATGTACTCGTGTTGGACGAACCGACCAACGATCTAGATACCGAAACACTGGAACTTCTTGAGGAACGCTTGGTACAGTATGAAGGCACCCTGTTGTTAGTAAGTCATGACCGGGAATTCTTAAATCAAGTGGTGTCGAGCACTATCGTGTTTGAAGCAGAAGGAGTTCGTGAGTATGTGGGCGGTTACGATGACTGGTTACGGCAAAAGAATTCAACACTAGCGGCAGAGAAGCAAGCCATTGAATCTGGTCAGAGTAGCCGGACTTCCGCCTCTGCTCGTCAAAAAGAAAGTTCTGAAAACTCAAAACGAAACCTGCCGGCCTCCGCAACTTCGCGCCGTTTGGCCTACCATGAACAGCGGGAATTGAGCCAATTACCGAAAAAAATTGAGCAACTGGAGGCTGAACTGGATGAAATGCACCAGACGATGGCTCAAAGCGACTTCTATCAGCAGGCAAGCGAGGCAATTGCTCAGCAGCAAAACAGACTGAAAGACCTGACCAGCCAGCTTGAAACAGCTTATGCACGCTGGGAAGAGTTGGAATACGCTTGAATTTTACTATTGTGGCTGTGAGATGATTGACTTTGTGCTTGGAATGTTGTAAACAGTTGATTAGTGGAGACTTGGGCGCATTTCGTTATGTGGGCAGCTCCCCGAGAATTCTGTTTAGAGGAAGATGATTACGATGGCTGATGGTACGATTAAGAAGATTACGGACAAAGGTTTTGGTTTTATTGACACTGGAGAAGGCAAGGACGTATTTTTCCATTCGTCCAATCTCGAAGGAGTAAGTTTCGAGGAACTCCACGAAGGACAGCAAGTTACGTATACGCTTGGAGAAGGTCCCAAAGGGCCACGAGCTGAGAATGTAGCTTTGGCTTAAGTCTGGTCAAATCGAACTTTTCACACGTGTCGGGTTAGTCTTTTTTTGGGGCTGGCTTTTTTGCGACACGTGTGAAAAGATTCGTTTGACGAAATGCCGTATCTGGTCAATCCGAACTTTTCACGTGTGTCGGGTTAGTCTTTTTTTGGGGCTGGCCTTTTTTTGTGACACGTGTGAAAAGATTCGTAACGGTATCTATATTAATTGGTGTTTTTCAACGGCCATCTGGATTTTCCCGCGAGGCTTGGTTCTAGGGCTTTCGCACGAGACTGGATTCCAGGGCATCTTACTGAGCATCACGCCCATGGCACATGAGTTGCTTACTCCCGCATATATCAGGCCACTGCCTACTGCTGCCGGCAATAGCCCCCAATAAGGGTAGACAAATACCGCCAGTAGACTGCCTATTGCTACGATGCTTCCTGCAGTGATACGTACCTGACGCTCCAATGACATGACTGTTTTGCCACGCGTAACGGGTAATCCGGATGATTCCCAGGCCATGGTACCGCCATCGACGTTGAAGACCGTCTTAAATCCTGCGTCCATCATTTGCTGGCAGGCCTTTCCGCCGCGCGCCCCAGAGCGACAGATAAAATAAATCGTATCGTTTTGGTTTCCATTCAGTTCGGTGCGGAGTCGTTGTGGGTCCAGTTTGTCGAGGGGGACATTTCGCGCTCCCAGGGCATGGACTTCCTGGAATTCCATTGGCGTACGGACGTCGATCAAGTGGGGGGTAGAATTGGTGGTGGTTGAGCTCCCGTTTGGGAGTAATTGTTCGGGGGAAATCAGAGGGATCGACATGGATTAATCCTTTTTGATATATCTAGTTTTTGCTTGTGTAGACGCTTTCGTGAGATCTACTGCTTATCAAAACGCTTTTCCACACAATCCAAAATATTGGCCAAATTGGGTTCAATAACACGGTAGTAGCGAAATCTTCCCTGCTTCGCGCTGTCAAGAAATTTGCACCGTTGCATCAAACGCAAATGTTCTGAAGCCATATGACTGGCAATACCGCAGGCTTCAGCCAACTCTCCTACGGTGTATTCGTCTCGAAGCAACATTTGCACGATCCGCAGACGGTGTGGGTGGGCAAGAATCCGTAAGCAGTCGGCAGCCTGGTTTAGATCATCTAAGTCTGTCAGTTTCTTCCGTGACGCATGCTCAATCATCATAGACTCCCATTAGGTGGTCCCGGTATTTCTGTACATTATTATATCGGGATATGACGACATGTACAGTAGAAAAAATTCTCGGCACGGTAGAAACCGTGGGCTAACCCGCATATTTCATCAGCCGCCGAGCGTTAGCTCCCGGTTACTTCTGATTCGCATTATTACTTGATAAACCGGACGCTAACGCGTGGCGGATG
>JBDOMT010000088.1:8975-11529 GCA_039831705.1 Pirellulales bacterium
TGGCGGGTGATAAAACACACTGTTTTCCAAGATCACATTGCAATTCGTTATGATGAAAGGACTTACAACGAATACTGGGCGATCCATGAAATATGCGGGTTAACGCCTTCGGCTGATCCGAAAATTATGCTGCAACGATGCACTAGGGAGGTAGTTCAAGCCGCTTGGGTGTTGGCTAAGCAATTGGTGATCTGGCCGTCGTAGTGGATTAGCTGCTGCATGCTCATTTTGCCCACTGCCAGGTTCAAGAAGTTGCGCGACCGATATTTGCTGTAGTGTGGACCGGGGCGGGAAGCCCAGTGCCAGGCTGTAATGGTGGGATGCATGCGGACCCGCAGGCCAAATTGCTTGGCACGAAAGAAAAATTCCTCTTGTTCATTGAGCTTCAGATCGGGGTCCCAGCCACCCATTCCTCGGACTCGATCGGTCTTTGCAATAAAAAAATTGGGTACCAGATCGCATTGTATCGTATCTTCGTCGATCAAAGTGCCGCCGCGACGGAGGGTAATTTGCTCTCCTTGGATATGGAAATTGCCATGAACTGTTTCAGCCTGCCGTCGAACAAATAGCAGCTTTCTCTGACAGCGAACCAGGGCACCGGCGGCCAGGTCTTGCTGACCGCTGGCCACATGTTGGAGCAGTGTTTCAATTTTGGTGTTTCGGTTAAATTGCAGGTCGTCGTTCAGCAAAAGAAAGTAAGGTGTGCGGATCCTCGCCAGCATGGCGTTGCGGCCAGCGCTAATTCCCACATCGCTTGCTAAACGCAAATACTGGATTTTGGGAAATGCTTGAATCTTCTGTGCCTGCTTTCCCAGACTATCATCGGCCACTATAATTTGAAGGTCAGGGTAGAATTTTTGTATGCTCGACAACAGTCGGTTGAGGCAGTTGGGACGCTCAAAAGTCTTAATGATGGCAGTTAATTGGGCAAGATTGGCAGTTGTCACGGGCGGTCTCATGAGATGATTAAATGTTGGCAGGCTTATTTTTTCTCTATCGGACAAGTTGGAATTGATTTTTCAATATTTGTCCAGCAGCCAGACGTGGATGATGTTGTTTGCGCCGTTTTACAGAGACCCCTATTGTCCGGAAGCAGTGAGTGCTAGCATGGCTGTCGGTTGCCGGCCATGAGCTTTGCCGGATGAGCCTCACTTAGTATTTTGGTACCTTCATGGCATGTTCATTTCTATACTTTGACATTGGCAATGTATTGCTATCATTTTGTCACAATCGTATGTGTGAACAGTTAGCCGAAGTGGCCAAGTTGGAGGTTGCGGAAATTCGGCATGCTCTGCTTGAAGACGACGGAGCATTTGCTATGCAAATGCAATTCGAACGGGGATATATCACTGCGGAAGCGTACTACGAATTTTTTTGCCAGCAAACGGGGACGCGGCCCGATCGTTCTGCTCTGGAGCATGCTGGCAGCGACATCTTCGAGCCCATTGAATCGTCGATCAACCTGGTTGGAGCACTTGCCGATGCTGGCTACCGATTGGGCCTGTTGTCGAATATTGGCTCGGTCCATTGGAACTTTGTGGGTAGTGGTCGATTTCAACCGATTCCGGCGGCCTTCGAGGAGTTGGTTCTCAGTTACCAGGTTCGTTCAGTCAAGCCAGAGCCAGGCATCTATCAACAGGCGGTTTCCCGTGCGGGCGTACCTGCCGAAGAAATTTTCTTTGTTGACGACCGTGAAGAAAATGTGTCCGCTGCAAAGGAAGCTGGAATCGATGCCGTGTTATACACAAGCCCGCAACAGTTAATCGACCATCTACAAAGCCGAAACGTGGAGTTACCCGTATGACCAAGAATTCTCAAGAGCCACTACTTACACGATCCGATTTGCTCGAGTTGTTACGGTGGAATACGCCCACCATTTACAATGGATGGGAGCAGATTACCCGACAGGATGTGGCAGCAGATGCATTTAACCTCGAGGAGACTCGGGATTTCATGCCCGAGATGGGGCCCATGGCCGGCTATGCCGTGACCGTCGTGTGCGAGCCAAGCGTTGCCAAACATCGCACCGATATTCCGGATGCCTGTAAGGAATATCGAGACTATGTCGCATCCGTGCCCGGGCCTAAAATCGTGGTGGTACAAGATCTGGACAAACCGCGCGTGATTGGCTCGTTTTGGGGAGAGGTGAATGCGAGTATCCACCGCGCTCAGGATTGTGTCGGTACGATTACCGACGGAGCCATTCGAGATCTGGATGAGATGAAGGCCTCCGGCTTTAAGGCGTTGGCGCAGCGACTATGTGTGGGGCATGCACATACTTGGCCCGTGCGATGGAATTGTCCCGTCGAAGTGTTTGGTCGTACTATCGAACCGGGACAACTCATTCATGCAGACAAGCATGGATTCATGGTGATTCCCCAGGAAGATCAGCAAGGCTTACTCGAAGCATCCCGGTTTATGGATTCGAATGAGTGTCAGACGGTGATTGCCGCTGCACGAAATTCAGCCGGTAAATCGCCCGCAGAGTTACTCACCGATCTAGAGCAAGCAAGCAGTGCCTTCGGCAAGGCCGCCAAAGATAAATTCGGCAATC
>JBDOMT010000167.1:0-11512 GCA_039831705.1 Pirellulales bacterium
GGGCAGCCGGATCACACGGGGCAGCCGGATCACACGGGGCAGCCGGATCACACGGGTCAACTTCAACTAGCAGGCAGCCAACTAACACCCACATCGGAGCGTAAGCCAGAAGCCCTGTTGGATGAAGTGGCACCCGATAAGAGCCCGATCAGGAAAAAGCGTTCTCGCCGCAAAGGGAGAAAACATAACGAATGGGATTCCCCTTTGCTGCTCATGGGCGGTGGTGGTCTTGTGGTTCTGTTGGTGGGTGGGCTGTTTATTTATTGGTTGCTGACTCGTGAGGATGCCGACAAAATTTTGGGACAAGCAGCTGCTTATTTTGACCAGGGATCGTATACCCAGGCAATCGCCCAGTACGAAAAATTTGTAGACGGTTTCCCCAACCACCCCCAATCGAGCGAGGCCAAGGTGCATTTGGGTGTGGCACAACTCTGGAAGTCGACCCAGGGAACCTCGCAATTTGAGCAGGCTTTAACGACTGCTCGTAAAGTGTTGGAAAACATTGAGGAGGAACCAGAATTTGGCCTGGCCCAGGAAGATTTGGCGTCGCGGCTACCTGCCATTGCCGACGGCCTGGCAAAACAGGCAGAAGCGGCGGGCGATGCGGAAATCACCGATCGCTTGGTCGAACAAGCGAATTCGGCGCTGTCCCTTTGTGCCAATACTAAATATATTTCCAAAACGTACCGCGATGAAACCGCCTTGCAAGAAGTGCGGGCGACACTCTCGCGGGTCAAGCGGGGGCGTAAGCAAGAGGGAGATTTGCAACAGGCTCTTCAGCAAATGGATCAGGAGATTGCGGAGAAAAATATCACCGCAGCCTATGTCATCCACAAACGACTATTGGAGAAGCACTCCGGGCTGTTGGGTAACAATCTGCTAGCCGCAAAAGTGCTAGAAATTTCGAAAGCTGAATTAGAAGTTGTTCGCTTCGTGTCAGAACCATTGGTTGCCAGTACGGTGCCGCACAAGTCACCGGTGATAGCTTCCTTGGCTTTGGCCGAGCGGCGCGGGCCGGCGTCTGTGCAAGTTGCCGGGAATGTAGCGGTGAGCTTGGATGGGGCTATCTACGGTTTGCGCGCGAGTGATGGGAGCTTGCTCTGGAGACGATTTGTAGGGTTGGACTTGCAAGCCGCACCTGTGGTGCTGGTAGACGGTGACATCTTGGCCATCGACTCTCGCACTCATGAACTAATACGCCTTCATGGGGACACAGGTAAGCTTCGCTGGCGACAGGCGTTGGAGGGGCCTGCGTCGCAACCTGTACTAATTGGCGGACGCATTTTGGTAGCGACCAAGTCAGGGAAATTATTTGTCATCGATCCCGACTCGGGAGAACGTGCCGGCTATATTCAATTTGGCCAACCTTTGATGGTAGCCCCAGTGGTGGATCGAGAAGGGAGACGTATTTTTGTCGTCGGTGAGCAATCCAGCCTCTACACGCTCGACGCCAGTGATTTTTCGTGTCTGGGAGTTTTCTATCTGGGGCACGCCCGAGGTAGCATTCTTGTGCCACCGGTTGCCCTGTTGAACAAACTCGCTGTCGCAATCAATACGGGGGCTATGACCAGCCATTTGCGTTTGCTGGGAACCGATCAATTTGGGGTTGTGAGTTCGGAAGTGGCCAGCACGCGATTGCAAGGCCTGGTTGGCACAAGGCTTTTGACTGCGGGCCGACGTCTGGTCGCCCTGACCAGCCTGGGGTTGGTCGCCGTCTACGATGTAGGTTCCGGTGAAGACTCTTCGGCGCTGACTTTGTTGGCTCAGCGAGTTGCCGAGAAGGGCAATCCGGTGGCCCGTTACGGGCTGTTGCAAAAAAATTCCTCGGACAACCAGCGGCATGTATGGATCGCGGGGACAAAACTCAATCAACTGACTATTTTGCCAACGGGAGGGCGTTTGCCAGTTCAGGATATCGACCAGGTTTACTCGGGAAATCTGTTTGAACATCCACTACAGATGGCCGGTAAGCTGCTGATTCATACCCGCCGCTCGGCACGTCAGGCAGGCGCAATTGTGGCTGCTATGGATAGTACGACTGGAAATTCTCTCTGGGAAACCGAGTTGGCTGTGCCCTTGTCAGGGCCTCCAGTAGTCGACATACGCGGTCCACAGATTACGGCTACCACTGCCACTGGGGCTATCTACGAGCTGGACCGGGCAGCGATGAAAAAACGAGTTCAAGATCAGGCCCGAAGTCAGGCGCCTGTCAGTCAGGGTGAATATTTACCACTGACTCAGAGCCTGGAATTGCAGGACAACCGGTTGGTTTTCTCTGCAGGGCAGGGGGCTCGTCAATTGTTACTCTATTCTCGTGATGCGCAGGGTGATCCATTGCAACGCATACCTCTGGCCAGTCCGGCAACTTGTCCACCGGTGGCATGGGGAGAGGGTATGGTAATACCCACACGTATCGGGCAGGTCTACTATTTTTCCGCAACCACCGGTCAGCAGTCCTTTGCACCATTTCAACCGGCTCTGCAGGCCGGTAAACAGTACTCCTGGCTATCTCCTGCAACTGCGGGAGAACATTTGGTTCTCTGTGACCGTCGTAACAAAATTTATCTATTGCAACGGTTGGCTGAGCCGCAACCCCATCTGAGCGTTCTGACTGAGGTGAAAGTCGGACCGTCTCCGTTGGTGACACCGTTAGTCGTTTTGGGTCAGAGGGTGATGGCAGGTACTCAAGACGGAAAATTGGCCCGCTTTCAATTGCCAAAGTTAGAGATGCAAGATCCTATTGAGTTGGGAGCTGATATTGTATGGGGACCGCATGTTGTGGCAGACCGTTTGCTGATGGTGACGGCTAAGGACGAACTGATTTGCCTCGATTCCAAAGGGGAAATAACCTGGCGTCAGCCAATTGAGAATAGCGGTATCAATGGTCGTCCGTTGCAAGTGGACGAAGAAGTGCTACTGCTTTGGCAAGATGGCAGTTTGACTCTTGTCGAGTTAGCGACGGGTAAGCAACGAGTGAAACTGAATCTGGAGCAACCGATCGTTGCTGGCCCGGTGGCATTTGGCAAGCGGGTGCTTCTGTCCACGCACGATGGCACCCTGCTGGTCGTAGATCTTCCCCATGCGGAGGAGGGACCTTAGTCATGAAGCTCTTGGCTTGTTCGCTAATTCTCTGTTGGCTGCTGGCCGCAGGGGTGCAGTCGGTCCTTTCGCAAGAGCCACCGGTGCGTTTGTTGGAGCGGCCGCCTTTTGATCGAATCACCTTGGATGCTGCCAATCAAGGGGTGGTAATCGATGTGTTACCGCTTGATTTGCCAGGCCGTCGAATACCCCAGCCATTGCCAACTCAAGGTGCGCTCAAATTGCGGCGAATGGTTGACCCTTCGTTGGAATATTCGGTCTCCTGGGAGTCCATCGCCCGCATTGAACTGTACGAACAATTGCTCCTGGCAGACGTGGTGGAGCTACTGAAAGTAGAGGAAATGGGGGCAGCATTTGAGGTGCTGTCCCTACTGCACAAAAACTATCCAAGTCTTCCTGGGCTACAGGAAACGACGGATCGATATCTTTATCGCGACGCAACCCGAGAGTTTCAAGGAGGCCGATACGAGGAGGCGTTGGCCATACTTTTGTCTCTCCACGATCGTAACCCTAAGTATGCCGACTTGGGTAAGGCGGTCGAAGCAGTCGCAGATCGTTTAATTCGTAAGCAGCTGGGAGAGAAAAGATACTATGCAGCCAGGATGGTGCTCGTTTTGCTGGAGCAGGCTTACACAGAGATCCGTTTGCCATCGGTTTCTATTTGGAAGCAGCGGTTTCGTCAGGCGTCTCAGCGACAACTGAAGATCGCACGAGATTCACTAGACAAAAAACAGTATGGAGCTGCACGTGCGGCATTGCATCAGGCCACCGATATTTTTCCTGACCTGTCTGGAATTAACACTCTGATAGACCGATTGAGTCGAGAGCACCCGGAGATTGTGGTGGGGGTCGCACGACTCAGTCCTCCACGACATAGCCTTCCACGGTGGGGAGAACTTGTTCAAACAGAACAACCTGGCGACACTTTACTTCTATCGAAAGGGTCACTTCTATCGACAGGATCGATGCCGGAGAGCCCACGTCAAAATGCTTCAGAGTCTTTGACCGACAGGCCGTTGGCGGATTGGGCGGCTATTCGAGTGGCTCCCCTGGTCAACCCACCGTTGATCGAGCGAGTCGGTTTTGAATCCGAGGGGGGAGTTTACCGTTGCCCCTGGGCTAAACTAGTGATGGATGAGTCCGGTTTGATATTTTCCCTGCATTTGACTCCTGCCGCGCTGCGACTGGGTGCCAGAGCCGATGGCTTCGCCCGGAGTTTACTGACACTTGCCGATCCGAATAGCTCAAACTTTTTGGAAGATTTTGCTATTCGGTTTCGCGATCTTTCCCTGTCTGAGGGACGATCGGTCGTAATTCGTTGGCATAGCGTTCCGGTACGTCCTGAGGCTTTGCTGCGATGTAGTGCCCGCGCAGTGCCTTCTCTGGAAAAAAGTCTAACTTTTTACCAACGCGAGAAAAATCAAGAGCCTGGCGAGGTGCGTTTCCGACGTCAGGGGTCCCACCTGCTGCATCGTGAGGATCAACAGGGTTTGGCTGAAAAGGCGGTGGCTGAAAAGCGTCTAGCCCAGGAGCCAGGGCCTTTGACCATTGTTGAACGACAATTTCGTGAGGATGAAGCTGCCGTACAAGCTCTAATACAAGGAGAAGTCGATCTGCTTGACCGTGTTCCTCCCTGGCAACTTGAAAAGCTTGAATCTCATGATCAGATAATCGTGGGGACTTACCGATTGCCAACCATTCACGTTCTCAGGCTTCATCCACGTAACCAACTGTTGGATCAGCGTGAATTCCGCCGGGCGCTTTGTTATGGAATCAATCGAGAAATGCTGATTCAGGACATCTTGCTTGCCGGACAGGCGATCTCTGGCTTTCAAGCGATCAGTGGTCCATTTCCTGTTGGCAAATCACGCCACGATCCAGTTGGGTATGCCTACAACCAACAATTGGCAGTACGTCCTTATGAACCTCGATTGGCAGCCGTTCTGGCCGAGGTGGCTCGCGTTGCGATCATAAAACCTTCTGCTGCGGATTCACAGCAAGAGCTACCCGCAAAGCCTGAGTCTGAGGAAGCACTAACTCAGGAGACACGGCCGTTGGTACTTCGATATCCTCCTGAACCAGTCGCCCGCGCTGCTTGCCAATCGATGAAGATTCAATTGGAACGGATTGGTATTCCCATCGAATTGAGCGAGTCGATTGAACCAGGGCAGCTTGAAAAGGAGCAGATGGCAACGAATGCAGGAGTGAATACTGATCCAGAATCTTCGGTGACTGCTGACTATGATTTACTGTACACAGAGTTGGCTATGTGGGAGCCTGTGGTCGATGCCAGACGTCTGTTGGGGCCGGCAGGGGTGGCTGGCAGGTGTAGCCCATCGATGGGATTGGCACTGGATAGGCTGGATCGGGCCCAAAATTGGAAGCAAGTCCAGGCAAGTTTACAACAAGTGCATCGGGTTGCCCATTACGATCTGCCAGTTATTCCCTTGTGGCAAACGTACAGCAACTTTGCCCATCGTAAAACCTTGCTTGGATTTGGCGAGAAGCCAATTGCAGTTTATCAGCAGGTAGCACAGTGGCGCAAAGAATGAATTTGAAAGTTGAGTATTCCGGGAAAATATTATAATTCACTATCAAAATCAACATGGAACTGAACCGTATTGCTTGGTCGCCTGGGCAGTAGAGTCTACTCGGTTAAGTAGAATTTCGCTACATACGGAAACGTAAATTTCGCTATCGCTATCGATTTCAAACCTGATGAGAAAGAGTAAGGCTATCAAACGATTACGACCAGTTTTTGAGTGCATGGCCCTTTTCCTCGTCATGGCCCTATTGGCTTCCGCGCGGCTGATTGCTGCGGAAATTACGCTTGGAGAAAAATCGGGCTATCGTATCGAGTTGCAACTGATCGTTGATACACGTAGACGCCCGCAACCAGAATTAGCCAGCCATCTGGTTGACATGATCAGCCAACGAGTGGATGCCACCTTGAGCCCGTTCTGGGATCTGACAATTCATGTGCCCCAAGGAAAGATGCGTCAGCGTTTACGATTGCTTTTGGACTCGACTGGTCCATTGCCTGTGGCCAAGGATAAAGCATTGCCATGGGAAGAATTCAGTGGGGATGACCTGGACGGGGATGAGCTTGGAGAGGGTCGTTCTGCGAGGGAGAAATTGCCGGATAAACGTATGTTTTTGAGTGTGACAGCCTTGCCTGCCGGGTACCGGCTGCGCTGCTGTGAGTGGGATGGCTATGTCCATCGATGGGGAACGATCCAGCAGCGAATGGTATCTCAGCGGAGCCAGCTTGCGGAGAATGGTTTTCAAATCTTGCGAGAAGTCTTCGCACCACTGGCGGTTGTGCATATTCAAGCCATGGACGATGGGGGCAAGGTGGATGGACAAACTCGTCAAGATCAACCGGATCGTACTTCCAGAGACAAACAAGTTTTGTTGCAAGTCAAGGGGAGTCAGCTTGTCCGTGAGGCTGTCGGGCAACTTTTTTTCCATGCGGGTGATGTTTATCAGCCCCTATTACGACGTACCGATCGATCAGGTGATTTGTCGGGAATTTCGGCAGTGCCCTGGACCTATTTAGAATTAGACAGTTTAGAATTAGACGGGGACCAAGAATTGAATGGGGGCCTGGAATCAGATGAGAGCCTGGCAGAGGATGGTTTGAAGGCCGGCAGCAACAAGCCGGATGCAGGGGAAGGTGCCAGCACGCTGTGGAAGGCTAATATCCACAGCGGCCTACGGCGACCATTTGGGATTCGACTGCGGGGCCGTAGTGCCTTGCTGGCGTTGGCTTTGCGCACTGTAGAAACGACGACTTCTCAGGTGCGTTTTCATGCGCGTCATAACCCGGCACAAGCACTTGCCGGCTATGAAGTATTTCAGCAGCTCCGGGGAAATACATCCAGCCGTTGGTTGGGGCTTACGGATTCTCACGGGACGATCACGGTAGACAGCGAGCTTCTTTCAGAAGTCCAAGATCGGGCGCGGGTTATTACGCTATTATTGCGCAGCGATGGTCGCCTACTGGGCAAAATACCTTTGGTGCCAGGTGCTGCAAGATTGGTGGAGATACCCATCGTGGACGATATGGCTCGACTTCAGGCTCAGGCCCGCCTGGTGGAAGTTCGTGAGCAATTAGTCGACTTGGTGGCACGACGGAATATATTGCTGGCACGCGCACGCCAGCAGTTTTCAGATGGCCATCTGCAGCAGGCGCAGGATTTTCTCGATAAGCTAAATGCATTGCCGAGCCGCTCGCAGTTCAATCAAATTCTCACGACGGCCGAAAAACAGCCAGGCAACCAGTCGAAAGATCCACAGGTGCAGTCCAGGATCGAAAAATCATTTGCCAATGCGCGTTCACTCTTGGGTCGTTCGCTAAGTTCTCGTCCGCTGAGCGATCTGCAGAGCGAGGTGAATCTAGCCCGCAGAAATCAAGCGCCTGCCTCGCCTTAGCCCGGATGTTTATGAAATATCCGGGTTAGCTCAGTCAATCACTTTGTTGAGCGGATACTCGACGATGCCGCGGGCTCCGGCGGCTTTGAGTTGGGGGATGATCTTGCGCACGACTGATTCATCGATCACGGTATTCACATCGACCCAGTCGTCATTGTCGGCCAGGCTCGAAACGGTTGGTTTCTGCATGGCCGGCAATATCTCTAGGATTTTTGACAAGGATTCGCGCTGGACATTCATCATCAATCCAGCCTTGCTCTCCGCCGCCATCGCACCGCGTAACAAGAGGGCGATGTCGTCGATTTTCTGTTTCTTCCAAGGATCTTCATAAGCCTTCTTGTTGGCAATCAGGCGGGGTGTGCTCTGTAGTAGTTCGTCAACAATGCGCAGGTTGTTGGCACGCAGAGAACCACCCGTTTCGGTCACTTCCACGATGGCATCGGCCAGCTTGGGCGGTTTTACTTCAGTTGCGCCCCAGCTAAATTCTACCTTTGCCTGAACTCCATGCCGGTCTAAATATTGTTGAGTCAATCCTACCGCTTCGGTAGCAATTCGTTTGCCTTGCAGGTCTTGAGCGGATTTAATGGGTGAATCATTAGGTACGCACAGCACCCAGCGCACCGGTCGGCGACTCACCTTGGAGAAAATCAGTTCGGTTACCTCCACGACGTCGGCCCCCGTTTCGATAATCCAGTCGCGCCCGGTGAGCCCCGCATCGAGGACTCCCTGTTCGACATAGCGTGCCATTTCCTGAGCGCGTATCAGCATGCACTCGATTTGGTCGTCGTCGATGGTAGGGAAATAATTACGGGAGCGGAACGCAATACGATAACCGGCTCGGCGGAAAAGCTCCGCGGTAGCCTCTTGGAGGCTACCGGCAGGAATTCCAAGCTGGAGGATGTATTGGGAGGTATCGGACATTTGGGGGCTCTCAACTGCGATAACATTAACTGAGGCGTTTTTATCAACGCTCAACACTCAACTTTTTCCATAAACGTCTGCAGGGTCAAACACCTTTTCACCAAGTGTAACTATGCCAGTGGGAGTTATTTGACGAAAAAAGCAGCTTTTGTAACCGACATGGCAGGCAGCACCACCGATCTGATTTACTTTCAAGAGGATCGTGTCCGCATCGCAGTCGATGTATATTTTGTGCACTTGCTGGATATTTCCACTTTCTTCCCCCTTATGCCATAACTTGTTGCGACTACGGCTGAAATAGACCGCTTCGCCCGTCTCTAGTGTTTTGGCATAACTTTCCGGGTTCATGTAGGCCAACATCAGGATTTCACCCGTATCAGCATCTTGGGCGATAGCCGGTAGTAGGCCGTCCCCTTTGGAAAAGTTCGGAATGGCCCCTTTGGAAATGTTCGGGTTGGGTGTCGTTGAATCAGTCAAAATGGGTTTCTCCTGCTGCAATAGGCCTCAGTCGATTGCGAATCCTGTAAGCATAATTGAAGGCGGCTGAATTTTCCAGCCGTCAACATGTTATTTGGGCTAGTCAGTAACCAAGACCAGCACGATTGCGCTAAGGGTCACGATCAAGGCTGTTGCTAGCAGTAGCAGGAGGGGGAGCCCCAGAGTTGCGGCGGGCGACTCAGACGAGGAGGAAGCAATGGGTGACTCGGCAGTGTCATCTCGTTCCGCCAGATGTGTTCTTTCTATTGGAGCGGTTGCTGCTTGCCTCGTTTCCAACTGATCGGTAGCCACGGGAGTTGTGTCTGCAATGGAAGAGCCGTTTTTCACCTCGTTGCCAGAAGTCTGAGCGAGATTGCCGATTTCCTGGAGCAGATGCTTGTCAGGTGAACAAGTCAGAGGACGAAGTCGTTGGATGACTTGGGCAGCATCGGCAAGCCTTTCCTGAGGAGATTTGCGCATCATGTCAGCGATGATATCGACCAGAGTGTCGTCAAGTTCCGTGTTGAGCCGTTGCGGAGCCAGCGGCATTTCCTCCAGGTGACAACGAAGTTTGTTTGAGGTGTCACCGCCAGGAAAGGGGACTTTGCCTGTGACCGCATAGTAAAGCGTACACCCTAGCGAATAGATATCACTGGCCGGGTGAACTTCACCCGGCTTGGTGATTACTTCTGGAGCGATGTAGTCGGGAGTTCCGACGATATGCTTGTGCTTTATGCGGTGTTGGGTAGGAGAAAAACTAGAGATAACATTTTCGGAAGAAAAAGCGGCCAACCCCAGGTCGGTTATTTTAGTGAAACCTTCAGGAGTAACCATCAAATTTCCCGGTTTGACATCTCGATGGACCAGTCCATGTTGATGGGCATGTTGCAGGCCTTGGGCTGCCTGGAGGATAATCATGGCGGCAGATTGCGCGGGAAGAGGGCCATGATTGCGTACCAGACGGCGTAAATTGGTACCGGGAACATATTCGGTGACCAGAAAGTAGGTTTCTCCGTCTTTGTCGGCGTAGGTAAGGCGGACTAGGTTGGGGTGATCCAGGTGGGCCAGGGCACGAATTTCGTGGCAGAAACTGGCAATAGAAGAGGGGGTTGTTTGTTCCTTGGGTAGAACCTTGATCGCTTCAGTACGACCTAACAGGATATGCTCTCCTTTAAATACATAACCCATACCACCTTTGCCAATGGCGTCGAGAATCTGGTATGAGCCGAGAGTGAACTTGGTGTATCCTTGTAGTAGTTGCCCTACCTGCCAGCGGTTGAGATAACCCAATTCGATCAATTGTTCTCCCATCAACACATCACTTGATTGCTCCTGAGAATGATGGGCGTTTCTCAGCTGAACCGTGTCGGCTTCGCTGCTCGTAGAGTTGGAGTCAGCTGAGCAGGTTCCAATTGGGCGAGAATCCGTCGACGCTTGTTCGGCCCGCGCCAGATGTTCCCGAGCCCGTTTGAGATGTTCCTCAGTAAGGAGACCACTGGCCAGTGTTGCCTGTTCCAAGATGGATGGTTCCGACCGAGTCACGTGCAATGGCCTTTGCTGCGGTGTAGGTTGGAACGAGCGGTAGCGCTGTTCCGGCATTTTTTACGATATCCTGCCGGAACAGCGTAGGATTTGTGTTGTCCTAAGGGGCTCGTTCCAGCCTTCCGGCATGAGAAGTATTTTAAGGGCTGACGGCTAGGATACAAGCACGACATGGGTAGGCGGGTCTGAGCAAGCCATTTAGAGTAACGTTCGAATCAATTTGAGCTTTTGCCATGCGGCCGGCAGAGGAGCCTCGAATTGCATTCGTTCATCGCGTACTGGGTGCTGTAGAGACAAACGGCGTGCGTGCAGGGCAATTCCTTGAGGGAAGGAAGTATCACTACCATATTTCCGATCACCAGCTATCGGACAGTGGTGGGCGGCCAGCTGGACACGAATTTGGTGTTTGCGACCTGTGCCGGGACGAACTTCGAGCAGGCTGTACTGCTGGTTGCTATTGAGGACTGAGTAATCGAGCCAGGCGAATTGTGCTCCGGGACAATCGGCATGGGTCGTATGGACTCGTCGATGCCGTTCATCTTTGCGCAGGTAGTGTTCCAGGCGAACGGTGGACGGTTCGACCTGTCCATCCACGACAGCCCAATACACTTTTTCCACGGTACGTTGGCGAAAAGAGGCCGATAGACGGCTTGCGGCTTTGGAAGTGCGGGCGGTGATTACGACTCCGGTAACGGGCGCATCGAGTCGACTGACAATGCCCAGATAGACGTTACCCGGCTTGTTGTGTTTTTTACCGATATATTCTTTTGCCAGATCAAGCAAGCTGGTACGGTCCGGCCCAACTCCCATGGTAGCCAGCCCGGCTGGTTTGTTGACGACCAGGAGATGGTTGTCTTCGTAGAGTACGTGGAGTGGTTGGTGTGAGCTTGGCACTGGAAAAGTTGATGGTTGAGGGTTCAACAGTTAATTAGATCTAAGCCCGCATATTTCACCCGTTTCTGCTGCGGCGGCCCAAGTCCTTCCGTGGCTGCGTTATGTTTCGCCCGGCGATCCTCAACGTGTAAAAAACACGCCTGCG
>JBDOMT010000346.1:0-11458 GCA_039831705.1 Pirellulales bacterium
CGTGTCCTTGTGCCCGCGTCGGGCCGTTGAAGTGGTGATTAACCTCAACAGGATACGCCGCTTTTTATGATCTCTTCAAGAACACGACTTTTGACAATACCTCGTGTGCGGAGACTTGGGTTGACAACACTGGAAAGTACTCAATCGATGCACAGTTTGTTGCCGTGGAAGGCCGCAGCATTGTTTTGCTTAAAGCCGACGGCAGCAAAGTAACGGTGCCAATTGCGCGGTTAAGCGCAGCAAGCCGAGCTCAGGCCAAGGCGTATTATCAAAAGCTCCCGAATGAAGCAAAAAAGAGCCAAGCCGCGGTTGCAAGCGACCGGTCATCACCAGTTCTTCTCGCCCGTACATTGAATTTCACACCGCCCACACCGCCAGCCATATCGACACGGGAGCCGTTTCCCGACAACCTGTCTCTCCAGCAGACGCTAGAGGTCTTCAAGAAGCAGTTGCTCGACGGGCATCCGGAAGTTTTCTGGTATGCCTTACCTCAAGAGATGCGAGACACCATCGACCATGAACGAGTACACAGCGCGGTCAGTCCGTTTTTCAAACGCCACAGTCAGATGCTTCCTCAGATTGAGCAGTTGGCTTTCAAGGTGATCGAAGTGCTCGTGACCAAGAAGCAATTTGTGCTTGAAACGTCGATGCTCCAACAACTGCCTCCGTCCATTTTGTCTTCCGTGCAGGAAGGGTATGATTCGACGGTAGGTATCCTCTATGAGTTGACGGATCTCGGATTTGCGCTCGATTCCATCGGCGACAAGTCAATCACTCAATTGGTCGATTACCACGCTCCTCGAATTGGTGCCCACGCCAAGGCGTTGCTTCCGTTGGCGCCGCCCGGAGCGGTCGAAGGGCTGCTTGATGGAATCACGATGGAGATGATTGACGAGAACCAAGCTATTCTCCGAATGCCGGAATCAGAGAATCCTGGCAGCGGCAATCCAGAAGATTTTACGCCTGCAGAAATTTCGTCCGAAAGCCAAATCCACAACGTGAAAGTGACCAAGTTTCTCGGTCGTTGGTTGCCCAGCGATCTTGTTGACCATTGGGATGAATGGAAAGCAAAGCTCGAAGGAGACCTGAAGCACGAAATCGAGCAGGCTGAGCAGAACCATGCCGAACAAACGCAGGGAGCCATGATGATGGCCGGTATGTTTACCGGAATGGTTGAAACGGTCCTCGATTCGTTGTTAGCGGCAGACACACAGGAACAGTTCGATCAAGCGCTGCTCCAGGCGACCTCGATGTTGAGCCTGGGTGGAGAAGCCGACGGTGCCGAAGAGATCGAAATGGAATTCAGCACCGACAGCGAGGATCGCGTGGATTCGGATGGTTTTCTAAACAATACCAAAGAAGACGAAGTGACGGTTCCTTCGGGGCCAGCTCCCGAAGGTTGGACCTTGGATCTTTCCAACAAGGAGATTCCCGACACGGCCTGCTCCGGGGTTGCCAACGGCAACGAAATCACGATCACCGAGGCGTCGATCCGTGGTGGAATCCTGCATCTGAACAGTGCCGCCAAGCAGAACAAAGAGACCGCCTTTGTGATCTTTACATTCCTCGACGACAACGAAAATATTGCTGGGAAGACGTTCGAGATTGGTCCCAAGAGCGGGTTCTCATCGCCGCACATCCATTTCCGCCACCCAACCGATAAGAGTGGAAAGACCGAGATGTTCATGCAAGGTTATGCGATGCGACTCGAATTTGGACAACGTTCGGACAACAAGCTGCCTGGAAAGATCTACCTTTGCCTGCCCGATAGCAAAAAGAGTCTGATCGCTGGCACGTTCGAGGCGACCTGCGACGAGTAAGGATCAAACGATACGCTTGCTGCCAGTCGCGCAGAACCGTGCCGCTCTAATCCAGATCACGCACCACCTCAGCCATACTGAGATTCTGTTTCGTGATCATCCGAACTGCCTTCAACCAAAATTAGCCTGCCTAATTTGGGCCGGTTAGCTTCCGCGCAGCAGCGGGCCAATGATGGAAGCGACGGCCAATGCCAGCAGCAAGCCGAATGTCAGGCGGCGGAATAGCCATTTGTCGAGTTGATTGCCCCAGTGCATCCCCAACCAAAGACCCGACAGCACCAGCGGCATGATGAAAAGTGTAGCAATTACAGGTGTGAGCACTAGATTGCCGAAATTCCACCACAGGAGGAATCCTGCTAGTGGCACTCCCGAAACCGAGCAAAAAAACAAGAACGCTCGTGAACGATTTGTGGTCCAGGTCAGTGCGTTGACATACAACGCCAGGGATGCGCCGCCAATGGATGCGAATCCAAGCATAAAACCGGAACTGGACATCGCCAGCACCTCCCAGCCGATCGGCAATTTTGGTCGAGGTTTAGGTCGAATGGTCATCAGGGCTACAACAACCAGCAGTAGCACCTCGCCAATGAGTTGTTTGGCCTGTGCTGGTTGGAGATCATGGGCCATGGTCAGTGCATAGGCCCCAAGAGGAATTCCGGTCCAACGCAAAAGAATAGGGCGCATGAGCGCACGTGGTTCCAATTCGGACCACAGTCGCCAAGATCCAATCACATTTTGCACGCTGGTGGAAGTGAGATTGATCGTAGCCGCTTCAGGAATGGAAAAACCGCTTGTTACCAACAGGGGCACCGACAACAGGCCCGACGCAAAACCGACCGCCCCCTGAACGACGCTACCCAAGGTCATAATCAGAGCCATGGTCAACAATTCAGTCCAAGAATAAAACATGTGAAGTAAAGGGGTCAGGTACAAGTTTTCGGCTTTCACGTCAGTGGGCTAAGAAACTCAATTGGCCGAAAATCGTACCAGACCCCACCCACCTGAAGGGCTCCATCACTTAACCATTAAACATCATCTCTTGCAAGCAGTTCCCGGACTTCTTTACGGAGTTGGTCGCTGTTCCATCCATGTTTTTCGGCTTGGGCGAGCATGCGCCGTTGTAATGGGTGAGGGAGACGAGCCACTGCGGCATGGGCCGACCAGGAAAGATTGGGGCGTCGGTTACGTGCTGGAACTCGTCGGGCTACCGAAGCATAACGGCTAACCATTTCGGTCGAGAGGGTGCCACCACACACGGCGGCGAACTCTTCACCAAATTTATCTTCACCCGAATTGACCATGTCTCCAATCCACCATGGACTGGCGCGTTGGCACCAGAGAGCAAATTGTAGCGGGCCCTGCCAACTTTCCAGTGCAGGGCGTCCGTCAACAGCAACTGCTGCCGGTTGAAAATGAAACGGACCTAACGATATTTTGGGCTCTGGTGAAGGCATATCAGCTTGTTGGAAAAGTGCTTGGTAAACGACCCATAGATTTTATGGGCAGACAGGCTGATAATGAAAGGCCAGCATTCTGAGGCTTCGTAATTGGCTTCATTTAATATTGAAAAAGAGGATACAAGGCACTGTAGTATCTGGTCAAAGGCTAACTTTTAGGGTTGCCGCAGCAAATAAGTACTTACAGGGCCAAAGCTTGTAAGTGCGTCAACCCAAAAAGATTAGTTTGACGGAGCTCAAAATCCAAAGTATTACAGCACCAGGCACTGAGACAGGAGCCACGGATGAAACACAGATTGAACACGAATTGAACACAGATATGAAGGTTTTTTCGCCACTCGCATCGACTTTTAGAAGAGATCGCCGTGAATCGTACAACGAATAGGTCAAAATCCATGTTTCCTCTCACCCGACTACGGCGTCCACGAGCCACCGAGTGGAGCCGCCGCATGGTGCGTGAGCACCAACTTCGAGTGGACGACCTGATTTGGCCCCTTTTTGTTCAAGAGGGCGACAATCTGCGCACACCGATTCCCTCGATGCCAGGTGTTGAGCGTCTGTCGATCGACCTGTTGGTCGCAGCGGTTGGAGATGCAGTCTCACTGGGCATTCCAGCAGTGGCCCTGTTTCCAGCGACAGAACCGGACAAAAAATCGGCCAATTGCGAAGAGGCGATCAACCCAGAGAATCTGGTCTGCCGCGCGGTTCGTGCGATTCAGTCGGCTCATGCGGGACAGATCGGTGTGATTGGTGATGTGGCGCTCGATCCCTATTCCAGCCACGGCCAAGACGGATTGGTACGCGACGGAGAGGTAGTGAATGATGAAACCGTGGAGATGCTCTGTCGCCAGGCGATTGTGCAAGCGGAAGCTGGCTGTCATATCATCGCACCCTCGGACATGATGGATGGCCGCGTGGGAGCAATCCGCCGGTCGCTTGATGAAGCGGGTTACCAGCAAGTGCAAATTATGGCTTACGCCGCTAAGTATGCATCCGCCTTTTATGGCCCATTTCGTGATGCGGTGGGTTCCGCCGGCAATCTGGGTAGTGGTGACAAACGGACTTACCAGATGGATCCAGCCAACGGCGACGAAGCGCTGCGAGAAGTGGCCCTCGATCTGGCCGAGGGCGCCGATATGGTGATGGTCAAGCCGGGCATGCCCTACCTGGACATAGTACGACGGATCAAGGATACCTTTGCCGCACCGACTTTTGTTTACCAGGTGAGTGGCGAGTACGCCATGCTTTCGGCAGCAGCCCAACAAGGTTGGCTTGATCGTGAAAAAGTGATGCTCGAAAGTCTCACCGCTTTTAAGCGAGCTGGTGCAGATGGGATTTTGACCTACTTCGCCAAAGAAGCTGCAGAGCTACTGTGAGCAGACCGATTACTGTTCTGAAAAATTGGCCAATTAGGTTTACCCTCTCCAGGGGGAGAAGTTGACTGTATCGATGCTCGAAAGCTGCAAGCGTCAATAATTTAGTTGACAAATAGTCCCATAAAAAATGTAATGTCGATTGTAGGGTCCCAAAATGGGTCATTTGTCTCAATATGAGTCACGATATTCCAAGCGGCGACTCTTCTGCTCTTCTGCAAAATATTTATTTAGACCGGGACCGCTGGTATTACAAGTACTGAAGCGATTGGTCGGCTAGCCATACACGTTTGGCATTCAAATTGCGTAATTGCGATGCACAGTGTAACGGTGTTTTGGCTATGTGGATATGATTGGCTCGCCGCATGTCTACGATGCAAAAGGTTAACTAGTTTCCGAAAAATTAGATAATCTTCACCGATACTTATCGATTGATTAGCAGTCTGATCTGATGGGCAGAATTTAGCTTGAGTCTGTTTGGGCACCGAGGTGAAATCACACGGTGCATTACATGTTTTTAGAGTTCGTATGGAGGGTTCTCGTGATGAAGAAACAATTATGTGGTTACCTAGCAATGGCGATGACGATTGCACTAGGCACTGGTGCTCCTGCAAACGCCACGGTGCCCTACGGCTCCTTGAGTGGCGGTAGTCCCGGTGGCTTAGGACCGATACTTGCCACACCTTCGGTCATTCCAGGAAAAGAGTATTCGCACGATTTAGATGAAGAAACGCTTGCTCCAGGAGGATTTGCCGATCCCCAGCAGGTGATTGCCTGGGACGGTTCGGGTGGAGTGGGCGATGGACTGGATTTTACTGGTGAGCGGCCCAGTTATACACCCGATGATCAGGTGGACGCCATTGCCAACCATGGGGATCACCTCTTCAGGCAGTTGCAGAGTGGCGGAGATACGGTGGATACTGCGCACCTGATTTTTTCTCATGATGACATGATCAGCATCCACACGGCACCTCTTGGAGGTGGAGCATTGCCCGCGCCCTTCCTAGTCCCCAGTGGTACTCCTCCCGGAATCATGCTGTCCAGTGGCAAGGTGATTGGCGGAGCCGGTGAACTCTCGTATGAAAAAGCATTTGCCTTCTCTCCCCCTTCGGACCAAGGTTTGTGGGCAAAACAGGCTGATATCAACGCAATGCCCTTCCCAGGCGATGTCGACGGGGTTGAGCTTTGGGGACCCGAACCGGCCTTTACCGCCGACACTGACAAATACTCATTGGATCTCGACTTTATGAGTGGCACCAGCGTTTGGAATGGAATCACAGGCACGCCTTACATCTCCCATGCCACCATTGTGGCAGCGGTGACCTCCCTGTTGGGACCCGTCTCCGGCGTACTGCCATTTCCAGACTTTATTGATGGTAACGATGCCATCAACCTGGATGCACTGATGGTTCAGGATATCATTCCTGGCAACGCACATGATACTTTCGACCGTGACCCTACTGGTGCACCGGGAGACAAGATCATATTCAGCATTCGCCAGATTGTCGACCCGTCTGATCCTACCGGCTACTATGCGACCGGTAGTGAGCTATTTGTCCTGGATGCAACCACTGGTCCTGCTGGAACTACATTCCTGGCGCATGGTGGACATCTGTGGGATAAGGCTTACGCACTCTCCGATCTTTCCTTGCCAACCACACTGGTCAATGGCCACGCAGTGATTGATATCAATGCGATTGAAGCGATTAGCCAAGGAGTGGTTCCAGAACCGACCAGCGCGGCATTGTTCCTGGTAGCTGGCATGGGACTTGTTCTGACCGTTCGAAGACGCTGTTAACGATGAGTGTAAGCAGTTTACGCCATGGGCCCCAGGTGTTCGCACCTGGGGCTTTTTTACTGCGCGAAACCCTCTACCCCAACATTCCATAAGCCTAGCCCGCATATTTCATCCGTTTCGTCGCGAGGCCCCGTAGCCAACCGAGGAAATGGTTAAGTCCTTTCGTGGCAAGGCGTGTGAGGTTCTCGACCGCAGGCGTGTTTTTTACACGTTGAGGATCGTGAACCGAAACATAACGCAGCCACGGAAGGACTTGGGACACCGTAGCAGAAACGGGTGAAATAATCGGGCTAGATCTTCGAAAGCAGTTGGTGAATGTTGTGTTGTTCATGCGTCAGCCGGCATGGGCCGAACGATCCTTCTTTTCGTCAAGTTCCAGATGTTTGTACTCTTGAAAGTTGTTCCATGGTTTGGATGACGGCCTGCCGATTCCTACTAGCAGACGGAGTCAGTTCGACCGGACGGTTCTCGCAAGAGAATTGTCTCACTCTTGACAGGAGGTTAGAGCAAAATGGGCAAGCAGCATCAGCATTCGACAGGCAGGGCAGGCAATTCGAAATACTTCTTTTTAGCAACTGCGGTGATACTAGGGTTGGCTTACTATGGAGTCGTTCAACCTGCCAGGCATCATGCCGCCCTGCTTCAACAACAGTGTGATCAATTGGCCACCGTGGTGGCAAAGTTAGACAGCGGCAGCAATGCGGCCGGACGTAGTTTACACCTGATGGACTTGCTCAATCAGCAAAGCAATAAAATCGCTGCTGCTGAAACCTCCCTGAGAAAGTTGGTCGACTTGCGTCGCCGGTTAGTGGATGAATCACAACAAGTCGCTACGGCCATGGGAGCCCTCGACGAGCTGGAGCAAGTTCGCCTGCAGGTGGTAAAGCATGAGCGCACCCTGGCACAAACTTCCGACGTGCTGCAGAGAATGGACCAGGTTTCCATCTCGATCGCCTCATCTCGTGATACGGTCCAAGAAGCTCAAGGAACCATGCAGGAGTTAGATCGGTTGCAAAGCAGTTTGGTGGCGGGACTGGCCAAGGTGTCCAACAAGTTCCCCGCTATGGAGCCCGTGGTAAAAAACGTGCAAAAACTTTGCGTCCACCTGGCTAATTCTGAGAATTTGGTCCAGCGGGCCACCGTGGTAAGCCAGCAGATGACATCTCTCTCAGGAGAGATCCTCCAGGCTTCTGAAACCCTTCCTCAAGCAGAGCAGGCCTGTCAGCAGATGGAGTCCTTGTGTAAAAGCGTGGGGCAGCAGTCGGCGACGATAGAAGTTGCAGGGCAGCAACTGGCTGAATTGGGCCGCTTAAAGTCTGAGGTACTTACTCAAACTCAAGGCCTATCCGAAGTAGCCGGCATACTGACACAACTGTGGGAACTTCGTGACGGCTTGCTCCACACCAGCGGTACGCTTGGTGAACTCCAGCATCTTCTCGTCGACATGATGTTACTGGAGCCAGCAGTCCAGCGAGCCAAGCTAACACTCAAGCCGATGATGGAAATTACCCGTTTGAGTCGTCAACTAAAATCCCAGTCAACCAATTCCTTAACGGCTGGGGAAGCTGGCGAACAAGAGGCATCTGATTCGAGTGCCCCAACCAAGAATGACAACAGCAACCACACCCAGACATCCTGGATGGAAATGCTTGAAGGTGCAGTTGCCTGGTGTCAGCAGACAGTCAAGTGAACCTCTATTTGAAATCCTGAAGCCTGAACTAACGGCCCCGGAAGCATAAGCGACCACCGCTTGGGGCCGTTAGTACAGTATTGCCTTGCTGTTGTTTGGAAACAAGTTCTTCCTCTTACCCTTTGGGATGTTGGTCGCGGTGGTACTGGCCGCCGTAGTTGGTCGTCTTCCAAGGTTCCAGCTTTCCGTCGCTGCCTCGCTCTTCTGTCTGCGCCAGGAGCTGTTCCATCTCCTGCGGAGTGACTGGCTGGAATGAACGGGCCATGGCCAGGTCTTGTTGCAGATTTTCACGAGATTGGATGCCACAGACAAGCGATGTGATCGGTAACGACAACGCATAACGACGACAAATCGAGGCCGGGATGTTCAACTGCTTGGGTAGAGTACCGCCTGCCAGCGCTTTCATGCCGATGACCGAAGTCTTTTTATCACGGCAAACGGGCACGACCTTTTTCTGAAAGCTGTCATAATGTGCGTCGAGCAAGTTGATGGGCATCTGGACTGTATCCCAGGAAAAAGATTGTGCCAGTAATTTTAAGTGGTGCGATGGCTTGCGGTGACCGGTGAAACCGATGTATCGGACTTTCCCTTCTTTCTGAGCCTCAATGGCTGCACGGATCCCTCCTTTTTCGAACAGCCATTGGGAGTCGACAGCCCAGTTGATTTCATGAAACTGCCAGAGATCCAGGTGGTCGGTTTTCAGACGACGCAAGCTTTGTTCGAGTTGCCTTTTGGCACCCTGATAGTCGCGATCGCAGACCTTCGTCATCAGAAAGACTTTTTCTCGCCGTCCACCCATGGCGAGTGCCTTACCCATCACCTCCTCACTGCCGCCATCGTGGTAGTCCCAGGCGTTATCAAAAAAAGTCATTCCCCCATCGATTGCCTCGTGCATGATGCGGATTGCCGCTCCTTCTTCGGGAACGCCAATGTGGTAACCTCCCAGACCAACAATGGGAATTTGTTCACCCGTCTGTCCCAAGGGGCGTGTGGGAATTCCGTGAGAGTTCTGTTTCTGCATCGCCAGCGCCTGACTACCATAGCCTCCCGAAACGAGAGTGGCCATGGCCGCCTTGAGAAATTTGCGCCGTTTTAACTGCGTGCAACTGATAGAATGGTCCATGACTTGCCCTCACGATAGGGAGTTTTATGTTGTCCACGAGTACTCTTGTTGTACCTCGACATGCCCCTCGGGGCTATATCATGCTAGCCCAAATACTTCATAAACATTCTGCACCAGTACGATTCGACCACCGCCATAAGGATTGCGCACAAGTACGATTTGGCCCTGGGCTGGGGAACACTGCTCAGTACAATGGTACATTAGCGATCTAAAAAAAAGAGACCAAAATTTTCAACAGGAGTCATCCATTCTCATGCATTCATTTTCGGTTCCAACACTTGGCCTGTGTATTGCATTTTGTTTCAGCGGTTATGGATTTGACCAGCCACAGGCATGTGCACAGCGAACGACATCCCCGCCTGAAGTCCGCCTTTATGAATCCGTAGCCGATAACGAATATTTGCAGGAAGTAGGCACCCAGATTGTTACGCAACATCCGGTGACCGCACTGGCCGCATATGGACAGACGCTCTACGCAGTCCTGGATGGGTCGTTGCACGAGTTGCGAGATGGGAAGCTTCAACTGGTCAAGCAAGCTCCCGGAGGGGTCAAACGGCTATTTGTGCTGAACGAGACGCTCTGGGGGACAACGCTCTGGGGAACAACCGCTGACTCAGTCTATCGATACCGGGACGGGAGTTTGACCAAAGTTTTTACTGGTTCCATGGTCGATCTTTGTGTTCATCTGGGACACGTTTATGGCGCCTCGCGTAATGAGGTGTACCGATTTGAAGAGGGGAAATTCGTCAACATCAAACCTGACACAGGCTGGCTTTCCAGCGATAGTACGGTAGTGAAGGCTGATGGTAGCCAAATACTAGTCAATCCGATTTCCATTGGCCCCATCCATCGCATTGCTTCCTACAGTGGCACCCTCTACCTGCTGCGGCCCAATGGACTCGCCTTATTGGATGGTGACGTGTTGCAGAGCCAGCCGGTCGAATGGGGCATGTTGCCATCCGATCATTTGCGTGACATGCTCGCGCTGGGCAGCCAACTTCAGATTAGCACCGATCGAGGTTTGGCCGTATTGCGTGGCGCCGCCTTGACCACACTCACCGGCAAGGATGGCTTGCCTTATGAAGATACCACTTGCCTTGCATCAGGATTTGCCGCCGATCAATGGATTGGCACGACCACTGGCGTAATCCGCAAGGTGGGCGACGCGTACCATTATTTTGGGGCTAAGCACTGGCTGCCTGGCAACCATGTCCATGACCTGGCGATTGCCGACAAAACAGTCTATATCGCCACCAGCCAGGGCATTGGCGTGATCCGCTATGAACCTTATACACTGCGTAAAAAGGCGGCCTATTTTGAGCATAACGTGAAGACTTGGGGGCACCAGCGACTTGGCTTCGTACACCAGTTGTATTGGAATTCTCAGGATCATTGCTGGTTACGGGAAATCAGTGACAACGATGGTGGCCACACGGCGCATTATCTTGCCGCCTTGTGCTACAAGTATGCCGTCACCCAGGATGCCGTGGATCGACAAGCGGCCGTCGACGCATATGCAGCAATGCACTGGTTGCAGTCGATCGCCGGCACCGATGGGTTCATTGCCCGCGCCATCTGGGCCGTCGATGTCGACCAGGGCAAGCGCTCCACCCAAGGGAGCGGAGGACTGCCGGCCAAATGGATAACCACCCAAGATGGCCTCTGGCAGTGGAAAGGCGATACCTCCAGCGATGAAGTGAACAGCCATTACTACGCAATTTCACTCTTTCATGATCTGGTAGCCCAAGGCAACGAGAAAAAAAGTGCAGCAGGCCACCTGACGCAGCTGGCGCAGCATATTCTCGATAATGGCTGGGTATTGCGAGATAAGGATGGAGAGCCAACTCGCTGGGGCCGTTGGGATCCCGAATATTTGCTGCGTCCCTATGGATTCGAATCTCGCGGCCTCAACGGCATGGAAGCACAAACTTACATGTGGACGGCACTGCGATTTTCGGGGAATCCGATTTTCCGCCAGGGGTTGGAGCAGCTCATTCAGTGGCGTTACCCTGCCTACACGGTTCGCGAGAAGGTTACTTTTCCTCCCGAGAATGTGGTGACTTGGGATGATGAATTGGCTTTCCGCTGCTTTCACCCTCTGCTTACCTATTGCGACGACCCGCATCTACGGAGCATTTACCTGCGTGCATTGCAGCGACACTGGGAAGTGCTGCGGATGCAAAAAGTTGCCTATTTC